>DATKLQ010000333.1:0-7021 GCA_035542335.1 Ignavibacteriaceae bacterium
TATTAAAGGAGCCGGCCGGTGGATTGACCTCTGGATTTTTTCGTTCCAGCCCGCCGATCCGGCAAGGTTAATACTTATTTTTCATCTTGCTTCGCTTATCGAAGATAAAGGAGAATTAATAAAAGATTTTAAAGAAGGTTATATATACTCTTTCCTATGGGTTATAACCATCTCAGGACTTATTTTGATTCAGCCTAACATAAGCAGCGGAGTCATTATTGTAATATTATCGCTGACAATTTTATACGTAGGCGGAGCAAAACTTAAACATATTTTTGCTTCTTCAGCATTCAGCTTAATCGGCGGTTGTGCTGCTGCTTTGCTGTTTAATCATTCAAGGAGCAGATTATTTAACTTCATAAACAGTATTTTGAATAACGGGGATTTTAATATTCAGGTTAAGCAGGCAATGATAGGATTGGGAAGCGGAGGAATCTTCGGTGTGGGAATGGGGCACAGCAGACAGGCAAATCTTTTTCTGCCGGAAGCTTACGGAGATTTTATATTCGCGGTTGTTGGCGAGGAGCTCGGATTTATCGGTTCAATTGTTGTTTTATCGGGATATTTGGTTCTCTTTATTGCCGGGATTTTAATTGCCAAGAAGGCTAAAGATAAATTCGGGCAGCTTCTTGCTTTTGGAATAACCTTTTCAATTACCATTTATGCCTTTTTGAACACTGCCGTTTCAGTCGGTCTAATACCCACAACAGGCATTCCTCTGCCTTTCATTAGCTATGGGGGTACTTCATTGATTTTCCTGGGAATTTCAATCGGCGTCTTAGTAAATATTGCTCTCTCAAGTGCCATCCTTCAAACTTCCGTAAACAAGTACTCGCAAAAATGGAACAAATACGGAGAATCATATCTTTCCGACGGGGTGAGTATTGAATAAAGATTTGAAATATAAATTTTTATTCGCCGGAGGAGGAACCGGCGGTCATTTATTCCCGGCGGTTGCTGTGGCAGAGATTATTAGGGAGAAAATACCTGAAGCCGATATTTTATTCGTCGGAACAAAATCTAAAATTGAAGGAAGAGTCGTTCCGAAATTGGGTTTAAAATTTAAATCCATATGGATAAAAGGATTCTCCAGGAAGTTTACCCTGGAGAATATATTATTTCCTTTAAAGATTATAGTTTCGTTAATTCAATCGATGCTTATAAATCTGAAATTTAAACCCATGGTAGCGATTGGTTCGGGGGGATATGTTGCAGGACCAGCAATTTTCAGCTCGGCTCTTTTTGGAGCCAGGGTAATTTTAATAGAACAGAACAGCTTACCAGGAATTACAACAAGAATCCTTGAAAAATATGCAGATGAAATTCACCTAAGCTTTGATGATTCTAAAAAATATTTTAAAAATAAAGAAAAGGTATATTTAACCGGAAACCCTGTGCGCCAAAAGCTTTCTTCGGTCGGAAAGGACGACGCCTTAAAAAAATTCGGCCTTCTGCCCGGCAGAAAAACTCTTTTGATCCTAGGGGGAAGTTTAGGTGCTGCATCCATAAATGAAGCGGCTGCGGCTTCGGTTAATAATCTGCAGCAGGCCGGGCTGCAGATTATCTGGCAGACCGGAAATCTTTATTATAAAAAATATGAATCGCTCTCTTCCGCAGGTATACGGATTAATCCTTTTATCGATGAAATGACTTATGCATATTCAGCTGCCGATTTGTTGTTAGCTCGTTCGGGCGCTACTACCATTGCCGAAGTGCTTGTATTAGGCATCCCGTCTATTTTAGTTCCTTCTCCGAATGTTGCCGGGAATCATCAATATTATAATGCGAAATCTCTGGCAGATAAAAATGCCGCAGTATTAATTGAGGATCAATTCATCATTGAAAAAATTTTTGATGCCGTAAATGAGTTAATCTTTAACGAGATAAAACTTGCCGAGCTGACTAAAAATGCCAGAAGTTTGGCAAAACCCGATGCTGCTTCAATTATTGCCGATAGAGCAATTAAACTTGCAGAAAATAAATGAATGAAATCCATGTAAATATTAACCCTTCGATTTTTAAGTACAATATGTCCTTTTATTATCAGTCAACTATATTTTATCTTGCTGCTTTTCTGGTTTATTTAGTAATCAGAGGCGAATTTGTGGAAGATTCTTTTCACTTGATAACAAAAGATCCCATAATCTATCTCTTTGGTTTTATCGTACTTTTCTCATTGTTTAGTCTTTTATTTAACATTTATAAAAACAGATATGTAAGTATAGAAAGTGATAAAATTTTATTTATAAATAGATTTAAAACAAAAGCAATTAATTTTAGTCAGATTAAGCGCATAAGAATTACTCAAAAAAGAAAAAAATTTAATAACCATGCTCTCAGATTAATTAGAATTAATTTGGAAAATAGAAGAAGACCTGTTGTCATTAGGCCTTATGATTATGAAAATAATGAGCAGCTGATAAGAATTTTTTTTGAATTAAAATCTAGGCTGGAAAAGAAATAATGTTTAAGAATATTAAGAAAGTTCATTTCGTAGGAATTGGCGGAATAGGTATGAGCGGAATCTCCGAAATACTCCACAGCCGAGGATTTGAGGTTTCCGGCTCGGACAGAGCACTGACTGATGTTACTCAAAGGCTTCAGGAGCTTGGAATGAAAATCTATGAAGGCCATTCCCCTGAAAATTTAAAGGATGCTGATGTACTGGTTTATTCATCGGCTGTTACATTAGACAATCCTGAAGTCAAGGCGGCGTTGGAAAGAAAAATTCCGATTATAAAACGCTCGGAAATGCTTGCTGAGGTGATGAGGCTCCAGTATGGAATCGGGATTGCGGGCACTCACGGCAAAACTACCACTACGTCTATGGTTGGTTTGACCTTGACCGAAGGAGGCATTGATCCTACAATTATTGTGGGAGGGAAACTAAGCGGCCTCGGTGGAACAAATGCAAGACTCGGCCATGGAGAGTTCATCGTGGTTGAGGCCGACGAATTTGACAGAACATTCTTAAAGCTTACCCCTACCATTGCAGCGTTGACAACCCTTGAAAGCGAACACTTGGATACCTACAAAGATTTAAATGACATCAAATCTGCATTTATTGAATTTGCCAATAAAGTCCCTTTTTATGGTTTTGTTGTTTTATGCCAGGATGAACCTGCTCTCCAGGATATTATTCCACATATTAATAAAAAAATATTTACTTACGGGCTTTCTGCTCAGGCGGATATTCGTGCGGCTGAGATTACTCATAATGGTTTTGCTTCAACATATACCGTGAATTATAAAGGAGATGAAATTGGGCAGGTGACTTTAAAAATCCCCGGCCTTCATAATATTAAAAATTCACTGGTTGCTGTCTGTATCGGCCGGGAACTTGGAATCTCCTTTTCTACAATTAAAAAGGCCCTTGAGTCTTTTACCGGTGTGTATAGAAGATTTGAAGTGAAGTATAATAAGGAGATGATGGTCGTTGATGATTATGCCCACCATCCTACAGAAACTACTGCTACTCTTTCGGCGGTAAGAGCGGGATGGAAAAGAAGACTTATTGCCGTTTTCCAGCCTCATCTATTTACAAGGACCAGAGATTTTTACCAGGAGTTCGGCAGGTCTTTTTTGAATTCCGATATCTTTTTCTGTACAGACGTCTACCCTGCAAGGGAGCAGCCGATTGAGGGAGTCTCTGGGAAGTTAATCACCGATGCGGCAAAAAATTTCGGACATAAGAATGTTTTTTATATCCAGGACAAAAATGAAATTCCGCAGAAATTGAAAGAAATAGCTAAAGAAGGGGATATTATTCTTACAATGGGCGCCGGAGATATTTGGAAATTAGGCGAAAAATTTGTCCGCATGCTGGAAGGTAATTAATGTCTGAAAAAAGAAAAAATATATTCGGATTCTTTTTCTTCCTGATAATTATTTCTGTTCTCTTCTTCCTGGCTTTTTTCCCTGGGAGCAAAATGAATGACGAAAAAGTCGGACAAATAAAAATTGAAGGGAATTACCTTCTGGATCAGAATGATTACCTGGCCTATGTTAGGTTGAAAAGTAAACCGGATCTTGAAGTAATAACGCTTCCGGTTATCAAAAGCAGGTTCCAAAAACATCCTTACGTTGAATCAGCCGATGTGAAGTTTGAAAATAAAAACAGCGTACTTGTATTCCTTAAAGAGAAAAAAGTTGTCGGTTTGATAATAGAAGATTTAACTAATTACTTCCTTTCGGAAAGCAATGAGATTTTCCCTGTCTTGCCCCGTACAAAATTTATTGAATTGCCTGTCATTACAAATGCATCTTTTTCCAGGAGACAAGTAAAATTAAACGGAGATGTAATCCAAGCGATTAAAATAATTAATGCGGCAAAACTGACCGATTCAAACTTATATGGTGATCTTTCGGAAATTAATTTACGGAACGGTGGAGATGTTGTTTTAACATTTAATGGTTTGCGGCCTCCCGTTATTTTCGGCAGAGGCGAGGAAGCTAGAAAAATGGTTTATCTTGAAGCGGTTGTAAATGATAAAATACAAAAGGAATATTTGAACTATTCTGACAGTTACTTGGATTTAAGGTTTACCAACCGCATCTTTATCGGTAATGCCGAGAATTCCGAAAGCAATTTTCTGAAAACAGGTTCGTATCAATGAAAAAAAATATTACTGCGGGTCTGGATCTCGGAACAACTAAAGTATGTGCGGTTATCGCGGAAAAAGTTGAGGATAACCGCCTTGATATTCTCGGGTTCGGTGTTGCTCCTTCCGAAGGCCTGCATAAAGGTCTTGTAGCGAATATAGGCAAGACTGCCGAAGCGATTAAAGCTGCTGTGTCGATTGCCTCCAATAGGGCAGGTTTTAATATATCCACTATAAATGTCGGAGTAGCCGGTGAGCATATTACAAGCATACGACATAGAAACTATGTAACCATCAGCAATGAAGATAAAGAGATTACAAGAGAAGATTTGGAACGCTTGGAAGAGGATGTCAGAACCATAAGGATTCCATCCGATAGGCAGATTCTCCATATTATCCCGGAAGAATACTCGGTTGACTACCAGGGCGGTATTGAATCGCCAATCGGCATTTCCGGTTCTAGGCTTGAAGCAACCAATCATATCGTGCTGGCTTCTATTCCGGCAATACAAAATATAAGGAAGTCTGTTGAACGAGCCGGATTAATTGTGCAGGAATATATCCTTCAGCCTATTGCCTCGAGTTCGTCCGTGCTGGAAGAAAGCGAGAAGGATCTTGGAGTGGCTTTGATTGATATCGGCGGGGGAACTACAGATATAGCGATTTTCCATAATAAAGCCATTAAACATACTCGTGTTATCGGGGTTGCCGGAAACCAAGTAACAAATGATATTAGAGAATCTCTCGGGATTGTAACGGATGAAGCGGAAAATCTGAAGAAAGAATACGGCTATGCAACCGATAATGCAATTATTAAAGATGAAGATATCCTAATTCGCGGAGTGGGAGCAAGAGGAAATACCAAAATCCCTGTAAGTCTGCTGACGCAAATAATTAGCCTGAGAATGAGAGAGCTGTTTATTTTAATAGATAATGAACTAAGAAGCGCCGGATTTAAAAATAAGATTAAAGCCGGAATTGTTTTAACGGGCGGAGGCTCTTTATTGAAAGGCTGCACTGAACTTGCCGAAGAAGTTTTCGGGCTTCCTGCTAGAATCGGGGTGCCGCAGGAGCTGGGGCAAGGATTATCCAGCGAAATTGAAAGCCCGGAATTTGCTACCGTGGCAGGCTTAATAAAAGGTGTCCCCGGAAGTAAATCAAGCGAACACCAGATTATAATTAGGCCGAAAAAATTGAAAGGCCGGAATAAAATTTCTTTAATAGTAAAGAAAGTTCAGCAATTTTTTGATGAATTATAACAAACAAATCAGGAGGTAACTATGTTGCGATTTGCCACATTAGACCGCAGCAAAACATTGTCTGCTGTTCTAAAAGTTGTAGGTGTCGGCGGCGGCGGTTGTAATGCAATAGAAAGCATGATAAAACGCGGATTGAATGGAGTTGAGTATGTTGCCATTAATACTGACGCACAAGTATTAAACAGCAGCACAGCTACCCATAAAATTCAAGTAGGTACAAATATAACCAGAGGGCTCGGCGCTGGAGCCGATCCAAACGTTGGCCGAAAAGCGGTTGAGGAAGACCGTGAAAAAATTGCTGAAGTGATAGCAGGCAGTGATATGGTCTTCGTTACTACCGGAATGGGAGGAGGAACAGGTACAGGAGGAGCTCCGGTTGTTGCATCAATTGCAAAGAGCACCGGTTCCCTTGTAGTGGGTATTGTAACCAAACCCTTCCGCTGGGAAGGAAAGAAAAGAATGCTTAATGCTGAACAAGGAATCCAGGAATTAAAGCAGTATGTTGACAGCTTGATAATTATTCCGAATGAAAGACTTTTAAATATTCTTGATAAAAATGTTAATGCTTTTGCAGCATTTGATAAACCCAATGAAGTGCTCTACGAAGCTACCCGAGGAATTGCCGACATAATTACAGTCGAAGGATTAATAAATGTTGATTTTGCCGATGTACGAGCGGTTATGAACCAAAGCGGGGAAGCATTGATGGGCTGCGGAATTGCAAGCGGCGAAAACAGGGCAGTGGAAGCAGCTCAAAAAGCTATTTCAAGTCCCTTGCTTGAGGGAATTAACATCAGAGGCGCTAAAAGCGTTCTATTAAATGTTACAGGTTCCAGCAATCTGACAATGCATGAGGTCAATGAAGGTAACAATATAATTTTTGAAGCAGCCGGCGAAGAAGCAAATGTAATCTTCGGATGTGTAAGGAAAGAAGAGATGAATGATTATGTTTCTTACACGGTTATTGCAACCGGATTTGACGGGGCAAACCAAAGTTATTCTTCTAAAGCAAAACAGTATAATACTGGCAAGCTTAAAACTAAGGAAGATTTCCGGGGAGGCTTTAATTTCCTCGAAAATCCCGACGAAATAAATAAGGAAGATCTGGAAATACCTACAATATTGAGGGTTAAAAGCCCAAAGTCTACTTTAACCGTTGAG
>DATKLQ010000334.1:0-5056 GCA_035542335.1 Ignavibacteriaceae bacterium
AGATTTCATTTTCGGCCTGCTGTTCGGCTTTTATTATACTTTCAAGATTTTCCTCTACCGGGAATGTAATTTTGGGATTGGTAATTCTCGGCCAATCAAATTTAGGAAAATACATTACTTTACTCGGATCGGTATTGGTTAGAGACATTGTATAACCGCTTCTTCCGTGGAAGGCCTGTTTGAAATGGATTACCTGCTGCCCCTTTTCATTCTTATATCCTTTAATAAGATTCTTCCTTACTTTCCAGTCGAATGCAACTTTTAATCCGTTCTCTACAGCAAGCGCTCCTCCCGAAATAAAAAATAAATATTTCATATAATCAGGCTTTGCAACTTTAGAAAATGAATCTACAAATTCAGCCATTGGGACGGTGAAGATATCAGAGTTTGAAGGCTTATTGAGTGCTGCTTCAAGTATCTCTTCACGGGTTTGCGGAGAATTAATTTTAGGATGATTCATGCCGACTGCAGATGAAGCAAAGAATGAAAAGAAGTCCAGGTATTGCTCACCCGTTTTCTGATCAACCAAATAAGAGCCTTTGCTGTTTTTTAAATCCAGGATAATATCAAATCCATCGGCCAGCATATATTTTCTAAGTACTTCAATTACCTTATCCGGCGGGATTTTACCGTTAAGAGCGGATTTATTTAAATTATAAACCAAAAGGTTATTTTTCATAATAAACTCCAAAGAATAAAAGCTTAGTTTTTCTTATTTAATCAGGGCAAAAAGCGAGCCTTATGAAAGGCGTGGAAAGGAATTAAAATACGTCTTCGAAGCTGGAAACGAAATAGCTTCGCAGAGTTTTACGGCCGGTGCAATCAAAAAATGTGGTAATTAAAAGCATAAAAATTTCTATTCTTATGGCAAATTTACCTATTTGACGATCATTAAGCAATAGCAATTCCTGAATAGAAATAATTAATCACTTTAAATTTTCTAAGAATAATTCAACCTTCTGCAAATCTTAGTCTTCTTCTGCCTAAAATTTATTGTTCACTTTCACAAACTTCATTTATTGTATTAATTATCATTACAAAAAATATTATTTGAAGTTAAAATTGCAGGAAAACAGGCACCTGGGAAAATTATCGCAGAAATCAGAATAAAAAAAAGCTCGTTCAGGAGATAAAAGGTAGAAAATATAATTAAATGAATGAAGATAAAATATATAACCAAAGAGGTATAAAATGAGCATAATTTGGGCAATAATAATCGGTTTTGTTGCAGGTCTGATAGCAAAAGCTATAATGCCGGGAAGAGATCCCGGAGGGTTTTTTATTACCGCTCTCCTTGGAATTGTAGGAGCTGTTGTTTTCACCTTCCTCGGCAGAGCACTTGGGTTTTATCATGAAGGCGAATCCGCCGGATTTATAGGCGCTGTTATCGGTGCAATTCTTTTATTATGGATTTACCGTTTGTTTGTCGGAAGAAGACGGATAGTGTAGAGATAGGGAAATTGGAGAGTTCAAGTTCAGGCCTGTCCTTCCATAAGCAGGTTCAAAGTTCAAGTCCTGATTAAGCTCAAGACCAGTTCAACTTTGCGCTTCGATTAAATTTTTTACGGGAACCGGGATTCCATTGGGATAATCCCGTAATCTTGTAATTTTGTAATCTTGAAATCTTGTAATTGATTGATTTGCGAAAGCACTGCTTTAATTGATGTTTCAAAAGTATAGAAGATCAAAATTTTTTTACTGCGTACTTGCATTAATCGTTCTGACAATATTCAATTCTGAATTCCTCTTAGGAAAAGTGAAAAGTATTGAGCCGGCGGATACGAGTAAAACAGCCCCGGAAGTAAAAAAAATTGTAAAGAAGGATAATTTTTTTTCCCGCCTTTTTAAATTCGTTTTAGTAAATGATGATAAAAAACAATCCCGAAGAACCCTCCTGGAGGCTGATAGGAAATTGACAGAAAGTTACGAAGGAAAAACCATCAGGAATATCCATATCGAGGTGCTGGATTTATTCGGCACTTCGGTAGTTACTCCTGAAGACATACACGAGAACTGGCTGGAACGCCAAGGGAATTCGCTTCATACCAACTCAAAAGATTGGATTATTAAAGATCAGCTGATTTTTTCCGAGGGGGATAAGATCATTCCCTTTAACATTCAGGAAAGCGAAAGGATAATAAGAGAAAATCCCTATATATATGATGCCCGGATTATTCCTGAAGCAATCAAAAACGATGCTGATAGTGTTGATATTACTGTGTATGTCCAGGATATCTGGAGCTTAAACGGCAGTGCAGCATATAGTCCGGCTAATAAATCCGCAAGCGCTTCAATTAAAGATATAAACTTCCTCGGATATGGCAACGAATTTAAAGGCGGGCTTAAAATAGATCCGAATTATCAAAACGGGTGGGATTGGGATGGAAGCTATTCATTAAACAACATCAGAAGAACATTTCTTTCCGCAAATATATATTATAAATCTGATTTTAATCAGCAGCAATATGGAGCCAGCATCGGCAGAGATTTTTTCTCTCCGATTATCACCTGGGCAGGAGGACTAGGTCTTTTCAGGGTGAATACCAGATACCCGGAATTATTAAATCAATCAGGGATCACGGGAACTGTCCGGTACATCCAGGAGGATTACTGGCTGGGATATGCATTTGATTTGAAACGTACCAATCCGACTAAAGAAAGCGGGAATAAATTCAATGTCTCCGGCAGAATAAGTAAATATAATTACACTGAGAAGCCTGGACCAGATACACTTAATTTATTTCAGAATAACACATTCTACCTGGGACGAATAGGATTTCTGAACAGAACATATTACCAGGATAATTACATATTTGGACTCGGGAGAACTGAAGATATTCCCCTTCTGCAAATGATTGCATTTCTGTTCGGTTATGAAAACGGGATAAACTACAAAAGAAACTACTACGGATTAAAAACCGCTTACAGCCTCCATATTGATTCGCTTGGTTATTTTCTTGGAAGCTTCCAGATTGGGACATTCCTGGAAAATAAAAAATTATTAGATCGTGCATCCGTCCTGGAGCTGTTATATTTTTCAAATCTTAGCACTTTAGGCAAATGGAGGTGGAGGCATTATCTTAAGAGCAGCTATTCTTACGGCTTTAATCCATTAATGCCGCAGGATATTCTCAACGTAAATAATGAAAGGGGGATCAGGGGTTTCCCGGGCGGCAGTTTAAAAGGAGCGAAAAAACTAGTATTGAATTATGAGCTTGATATTTTTGTTCCCATAAAATTTTTAGACTTTAAAATAGCTTTAGTTCCTTTTGCAGATTTCGGGCTGATCTCTACTAATAACAGCTCATTATTTGCAAGCAGGCTTTACCAGGCATATGGATTGGGTTTCAGGATAAGGAACGAACATCTTATATTTCCCGCGTTTCAGCTCATGTTCGGTTTTTACCCGAATACGTCAAAAGGAGATCATTTCAATTTTTTTCAGCAGAGCTCATTTTATTCCGGCTTCAGCCAATTTCAGTTTTCAATTCCAACTACTGTCTCGGCAGAATGAAACATAAGATAATTTTTTTAATTCTTTTCCGGGATATTCGTCTCAACATTGGTTTATGAAATTTTCATTGTCAAACCGATAGGGATTCAAATTAATACTTATGATTCTCAGATTCGTTTCCATTATTTTCGTAATAAAGAGCGGCCGCACCTAAAATTGAAACCTGATTAAGCGTGCTTGCAACAATTTTCAAATTTTTAATTGAATTCTGATATGGAAAACTTTTAAGCACTCTTTCCATAGAATTTCTAAAATATTTGAAAGCAATGCTTACCGAACCGCCGAGTATAATTATTGCGGGATCAACGGACAAAATAATTGCAGAAACTGCGTTCCCTATATGGGCACCAAACTCATCAAATATTTTAATTGCTTCATCATCACCTTCTTCGGCTTTATGAAAGATTTTTTCCCCGGTTGTATTCAGCTTGTATTTAAAATATTTACCGCTGCAATAATCCTCATAAACCCCATCTTTATAAGGAAGCATGCCGAATTCGCCTGCACCGCAATTAGCACCGGAATATAACTTCCCGTTAGTATATATCCCCGCACCCAGACCTGTTCCAATTATTAATCCAACTATGTTTTCATAATTTTTCCCGGCGCCGAAATATTTTTCGCCGGCGGCAAAGCAGTTAGCGTCATTATTTATATATACGGGAATTTTGAATTCTATTTCCAAAATTGCCTTCAATGCTACTTCTTTCAATGAGGGGATATTCTGTACATCGTAAACTATCCCGCGTTTAATATCTACGACGCTTGGAACACCGACACCTATACCCAGCACCGAATCGTCGAAGATTTTATAAATTGATTCAACAATTTCATTAAGCACTTCTTTTTCGGAACCGCCCGAGGATATTTTCTGAGAGTAAGAATCGATTATGGAATCATTATAAACTTTGCCGACTCTGATATTAGTCCCGCCTATATCTGCGCCTATAATAGTTTTCTTTTTCATTTTTTCTTTTAAAATCTTTAAGAAACGGCTTTGGCAGCAGCCTTATTAAAAAAAGTTTCATTCTTTATGATAGGATTAGCCCAAATACTTATGCTTAAAATATATCCTAATGTTAAAAACAAAAATAACATTCCGAATCTTAGGCCGGTAAAATCAGATATAAATCCTATAACTAAAGGAACGATTGCTCCACCGATTATTCCCGTACACAAAATACCCGAGAATGAGCCGTGATGTTTATATACTGAATTTAAAGCTAACGAAAACACTATAGACCACATTACCGAGAGAAAAAAGCCTGCTGCCGGGAAAAAATATAAGGGAACATTTCCTCCCGAGAATAATGCTGCTGCCAAAGAAATCATGGCTGCAATAGTAAAAACTCTTAAAACCAATTTGCTGTCAAACAGCTTTAAAAGAATTAATCCTAATACACAACCGACGGTCAATAACCCCCAATAATATGAAACGGTATCAGCTCCTGTTGTTTGAGGATCAAATCCATGGTACCTTGACAAAAATTCGGAAATCCAGTTAGCAATTCCCTGCTCGGTTCCTACATAAGCAAAAATCCC
>DATKLQ010000335.1:0-6569 GCA_035542335.1 Ignavibacteriaceae bacterium
ATAAATCCTAATCCTTTACCTTTATTATCCGGAGATATATTAAAACCTTTACCGTTATCCGAAATAACTATTTTAATATAATTATCCTGCGTCTCATCAACACAAAGAGAAACTAAAAGCTTATTACAAGAGCTGTGCTTAATCGAGTTGTTTATCCCTTCTTTTAGAATAAACCAGATATTTTTTCTTTCTTCAGGCGATAGATTTATTGCCTGAACATTTTCTATTGAAGGGAGATCAAATATCAAAGAGATATTATTTGCTCGGCAAATTGTTATGAATGAATCCTTTAACCTAAGCAGAAGGTCGTATATTGTTTCGGGTTTGGGATCGATTGCCCATATAATGTCCCTGATGGAATTAATTGATTCCTGGGATATTATAGATATCCTTTCCAGAAATTGATTTATTACTGATGAATCCTTCTCACCGGAAAAGCCTTTCTCTAGTTCCTCTTGTATAATTTTGCCGAACATTGATATGCTGGTAAGGTTTGATGCAATTTCATCATGCAGGTCGGCCGCAATGCGGGTCCTGATTTTTTGTCCGTTAAATTCTTTTTCGGCTTCCATTTTCTTTGCTAAAAGTTCGGCTTTTTCGGCCCGCAGCCTTGTATATTCAGCTTCCTGTTTTTTTTGGAAATTTATCTGCTGCAGTTCCGAATTTTTTATCAATTGTCCTGCCTGAACCGATATGATTGATAGAAGCGTGAGATCATTTTCGCCAAAAGGGGCTTCAGCTTTTTGCCGAGTTCTTTTGTTTATCATCTGCAGGATTCCGATTATTTTTCCTTCAAACCAGATCGGCGAACAGACCAAAGTCCTGATTTTTTTCTTTTCTTCATCGGTTGCATTAAATCTTTGGTCCGTATTTAAATCCTTAATGATTAATGATCTTTTATTCACCAGAACCCAGCCGGTGATATGTTCTCCGATGCGGGGTATATTATTTATTCTGCTGCCGTCATCATGTTTAATAAAGGTTTTTAAAATCTCCTGGCTCTCCGAAACTAAAAGAATAGCACCGTGCTCGGCATTTATTGCATTTATTGTTTTGTTTAAAATTAATTTTAATATTTGATCAACGCTAGCTGCGCTTCCTGCAGCTACCGCAATTTCATTTAAAAATTTGAGCTCTTCTACGGCAGTTTGATAGCTTTTAATTTCTGTTTCAAGCTGCTTAATCTTTTCTTTATATAGATCAATTTTATTCGGCATATTTATTAAAACCGGCTTTTAAATAAACGGACTAATTTTCTGCGAATGCATTTTCAATAATTACAAATTTTGTGCTTCTCTTATGCTCCAGATAAATTATTTCTTTATTATCGCTGCTTATATTGAATCCCAATCCCCAATAAGTCATTAAGTTAATAAAATATCCCACTTCCTCTTTTTTACCGGATATACAATTAAACCTCCAAATTTCGTTATTGTAATCTTGTGCATAAATGTAATCCTGGTTTATGATATTTTGGATATAATCATTTGACGAAAAAAGATATTTTGGCGTATAATCGAAAGAATTATCGTTTACGTTTTTTATTAAATAATATTTACCGGAATTTTTTGAATGGAGATCAAGATAAAAAATAAACTTGCCCCAAGCTACCGGGTATGCAATAGTAGAGTCTCTGAAAATGTTTTCTTTTTTAGTACCGTCTAATGACACGGCCTTTGTAAAATCTTTATTAATAAGAACAAGCGAATTATTATCCAGCCACATTCCGGCTTTTCCTGCACCCACATATTTAGGCGGATCCGAGCTTTCTACATTAAGGACAAAAGCTTTTCCTTCATTCCGGTTATTGGCCTGGTACTGCGTAAATGCAAGGTAGTTACCGTCGGGAGAAAAAATCAAGTATTCATTTCTGTATTTATCAAATGTTAGTTGCCTGAGATTGCTTCCGTCCCTGTCCATTATAAAGACGGAAGTATAAAGAACAGGAGCGGGTTTATGCAGAATGAAAGCAATTTTTTTTTGATCGGCCGAAATAGCCGGATCGGTAATGAGCCTTTCATCAAAAGTAATTTGCTTAAATTTTGATTTTGTTAAATCACCAACCCAGGCATTGGAATAATCTCTTAATTGATAGTAAAGTATTTTAGTCAAATCGGATGATGAAGATATTTCCAGGTCAGGTCCGTTTCCTTTTGTAATCTGAAAAGGATTTCCTCCTGTTTCGGGAACAGCCCAAATATTAGTGTTCCCGCTTTTATTGGAAGAGTACAATATTAAACCTTTATCCGTCCACTTCTGATCTTCAATATCGGCTTTATCAAAAGTTAATTGTATTTCTTTGCCATTGATAAGATTTCTTGCAAACAGCTCGTCATAACCTTCATTAAAATAACGTGCTCTGACAATCGAATTGCCGTCGGGAGAGTAGCTGAAGCTAAAACGGCCGTTAATTTTCCACCCGTCTTTATAGATCAGCCGTTTGTCGCTTCCGTCCGGCTTCATCGTCCAGAAACTGACCGAATCATATTTCGGGTAATGCTCCTGTACAAAACCTATTTGCTTGCCGTTGGGAGCCCATTCGCATGAAACGACATTTTCCGCAATCTTTTTTCTGACACCTCCTACAGACGGAACTATATACAGCTCATCTTCTATGTTATAAAGTACCTCTCCTCCGTCGGGTGAAATGTCTGCAAAGTGTATATAAGTTGCATAATCATTTGTTATTTTTTTCGGCTGTTTAACCGAGGTGTGCATTAAATAAATATCCCATTTATCATTTTGATCGGAAGCCGGGAAAGCAATCCAGTTCCCGTCGGCTGAGATGCTGGGAATAGAAATGTCGGTAAACGAAGTAACGATTTCTTCTGTTTTCATATTTGAGTTCAATCGAAAAGGATTGGCTTCAAAGAAACTTTTATAGATAATAACGCATGTTAAAATAAAAAGTATTAAGCCAATCCATAAAAACCATGCGGATGATCTTTCTATTTTAATTGAACCGGACGGGGAAATGGTTGTTTTTCGTTTCGGCTTTACTCTGTTTATAAGGCTCTTTTTTAATTTATTGATATTAATTGCTTCTTTTTCATAAAGATGTTTGAGATTTCTTAGATCTTCTGCAAACTCTTTGGAGGATTTGTACCTTTTATCTTTATCCTTCTCTAAGCATTTTAGGATTACAAGATCTAATAAGGGATCAACATCATTTCTTATAGCGGAAGCAGGCAGAACATCTGAATTAACTATCTTATAGATTACCGCTGCATCATGCAGCCCCTTAAACGGGGATTCACCGGTTAATAGCTCATATAAAACAACTCCTGCAGAAAATAAATCCGTCCTGTAATCGACATCAAAACCCCGAACCTGCTCAGGCGACATATAACCCAGAGTTCCCATTGTGGTCCCTGCCTTGGTTAATCTGGATACCCCCGTTACCGTATTTAATTTGGCAAGGCCAAAATCCATTATCTGGATTCTCCCGTCTTTTCTAAGCATAATATTTTCGGGTTTAATATCCCTGTGGATTATTCCTTTCTCATGCGCTGCGGACAACCCTTCGGATATCTGAATACCGATATCAATAATTTCCTTAATGGACAAATCCTTATTTATATCCTTTAGTGTCTTACCTTCAACATATTCCATAACAATAAAGAATTGTCTGACCCCTTCTTCATTGAGGTACTCATGAATGCTATAGATAGTGCAAATATTCTGATGTGTAAGGGATGAAGCGGTTTTTGCCTCTGTAATAAATCTCCCCCTTTCTTCATCGGAATTAGATTGGTAAGGTAAAAATTTGAGAGCAACAAGCCTGTCAAGCTTTGTATCAAGAGCCTTATAAATTTCACCCATTCCCCCTTCACCAAGCTTTTCGAGAATTTTATAGTGCAGAATAATTTGATCGATCATAATATTATTCTAAAAAGTAAATAATTCGGCTGAGATCGGTTATAAATTGTCTTTCAATCATAAGATTTTTTAGCATATTATTGAATAATCTGTTCCTCTATGGCCCTGCAATTTCAGGATTTTCCGGGATAGTGGAAGTTTTTAGGCTTTTTCAAACTAAGCTTAGTAGATAGGTTTATCAAACTTGTTACAAATATATTACTATTATAAAGACTTATAATTTGATAACAAGTGATTGAAGAATCATCAATTCAACTCGAAATACCCGGATAGAATTGCTGGTTTTATAAGCCCCTTTATAAAGTAAAAAATCCTCACTTTTCAATGAGGATTTCATTTTAGAATATCTATATTATTTGTTATTAAATCAATATGGAGCTTCCCGACCTTACTGCATTTTATTTCTTTCCCTCTTTAATTTTAACACCTCAATACCTGCATCAATCACGGCACCGAGGCCGTGCTTCTCATTCAACCGGGCCGGGCGTTCATAATAAAATACCAGGTTGTCTTCAATGCCGGTGCCGACACAAATATCCTTCACCTGTCCATCGGGCTGAATTTTATTTTCTTTTAATCCTTCCCAGCCGTTAATTGCAATAGAACCGTAGCGATCATCAATCCATTTTTGATTTACGGCATTTGCTATGCAGTATGTAAACATTGCTGAGCAGGAGGATTCAAGATAGGAATCACTTTTATCAAGCACCTGATGCCACAAACCATCCGCACTTTGATATTTTGCAATGCCTAAAATCTGCCTCTCCAAATCTTTTTTAATTTCTTCTCTACCGGGATAGTCTTCTGGTAAAAAGGTTAGCAGGTGAACCATTGCCATCATAACCCAACCGTTGCATCTCCCCCAATGTGCAACCCCGTTTCGTTTTAGGTCGGTATAATAACAATGCCAGTACAATTCTTTCTTTTCATCCCACAAATATTTTGTAAAATTTTTGATTTGAAGGATTGCATCATCCCAGTATTTTTTATCGCCTGAAAATTTTCCCATCCTTGCAAGGAAAGGAACGCTCATATATAAATCATCTGCCCAAAGCGTCATCTCGTGCGGGAATTTTCTTACTAATGTTCCATCCTTGAGCCGATCCTGTGCTTTCGTGATATGTTCAGCCGTTTTTTCAATATATTCCTTATAATCATCACGCTTAACTGTTTTGTAAAGATCAATCATGCTTGCACCCATAGCGCCGCAATCGTCCAGCTCACGCATTGTCCATAGCTGCCCGAAAGGATAGAGGTAATAAGGGCCGTCTTTCTTCTCGTTGTAGCGCATCTGAAAATATTTGTAATTATCCATTCCGAAAGCAACATGAGCGGCTGCGTAATCGGCGTATTTCTTATCGCCTAGAAAATCCGACAAATCAATTAAGGCCATGTTTAATACCCCGCCGGTATAATGCCATTCTCCAAACGGATTGGAAAATGTTACTTTTGCATCCTCCGGGATATCCTTTGCGGATTTATAAATTTTCCCGGTATTAACATCTTTAAAACTCAGGTCGCTGTGTTCAAGGATATAATCCGCAACTCTCCTTATAACCTGTTCATCAACATCATTGTTTTGTGAGTATGTGATTGCAGTTAAAAAAAAGATTAATACGAAAACAATAATTTGTTTCACTGCTTTTTACTCCTTATATATTTCGATATAATTTTAAGTCATTTTTAATTAAGTAAAGAAAATATATCAAATCTCTGCTAAAAATAGATAAAAAGTTTAGTAATGAATTTAGAAATCAAAAGGCTTAAAAATTCTTCGCCGGACAATAATTGGAAAAAATGGGGGCCGTATTTAACTGATAGACAGTGGGGAACTGTACGTGAAGACTACAGCCAAGACGGAGATGCGTGGGAATATAGTACTCACGATTCAGCACGGAGTAAAACATATCGATGGGGTGAGGAAGGGATCGGCGGAATAAGCGATGATCTGCAGATTCTTTGCTTCGCATTAAGTTTTTGGAATGGCAAGGATATCATGCTCAAGGAAAGGTATTTTGGATTGACCGGTAAAGAAGGGAATCATGGAGAGGATGTTAAGGAGTATTATTATTACCTCGATAATACGCCGACTCATTCTTATATGAAAATGCTTTATAAATATCCTCAAAATGAATATCCCTATAAAAAAATTATAGATGAAAATAAAAAGAGAGGGAGGTTAGATCCGGAATATGAGTTGGTTGATACCGGGATCTTCGACAAAGATGAATACTTTGACATTTTTATTGAATATTGTAAAAACGAAGCTGAAGATATTTTAATCTGTGTAACGGTGCATAACAGGGGCAAGAATGAAGCAGAAATTTATATTGTGCCGCAATTATGGTTCCGCAATACATGGTCCTGGGGTTATGATGACTATAAACCGAGAATATCTTTTAATAGCCGTAATGTAATTTCTGCCGAACATAAAGATTTAGGCAATTACAATCTTTACAGCGAAAATAATTGCGATTTTCTTTTCTGTGAAAACGAAACAAACATTAGAAAAATATATGGGGCAAAAAACCCAAAAGGATATTTCAAGGACGGAATAAACGATTACATAGTTAATAATAAAACTGATGCCGTCAATCCGCAGAAAAACGGCACTAAAGCGGCGGCAGTTTATAAAATATCGGTAATAAATAATCGGCCTCAGAAAATTAAATTGAGGTTAACGAATTCAT
>DATKLQ010000336.1:0-5040 GCA_035542335.1 Ignavibacteriaceae bacterium
CTATTGATAAAATACGCGGGGCTGGTCTTAAAAATAATAAGAAAAGATGAATGACTTTCGAGCTGTTTTAATTGCTTTGAGAAGCAGTGAAGTAGAATTCGTCATTATTGGGGGAGTAGCCGGAGTCATTCACGGCTCTTCATATATTACTAATGATCTTGATATATGTTATGCCAGAAACAAAAGAAATCTGGAAAAGATTTCCAAATGTTTCGAACCCCTTCATACTAAATTACGCGGAATATCAGAAGCAATCCCCTTTGTCTTGGATACAAATACATTAAAAAACGGAATGAATTTTACACTAACCACTAATATAGGAAACGTAGATTTGTTTGGAGAAGTTGAAGGGATTGGAGATTACAAGAAGGTAAGTAAAGCTGCCATAAAAATAAAACTATTTGGAGCAGAATATTTAGTCTTATCTCTGAAAAATCTTATTAAAGCTAAACAAGCTGTCGGCAGGCCGAAGGATAAACTAATTCTGCCGGAATTAAAAGCGCTGCTTGAAGCCACAAAAAAAAGAAATAAATCTTGAATTTCCCAAATGCTGGATCCTTAGGCAATTATATTTTATATCTTGAGTAGTTGCACCGGGAACGGATAAAACTCATGCTGCAAGTTTGATTGGATCAAATCCTTATTTCGTTCTCAAAATAAAAGAGATACTATGATCTTATCATTTATCTCTTTATGATGCCGTTCAAAACAATTATATCTTTTCCCGCGTAGCATGCAGTTTAAAAGATATCACCTTTTAATAAAACCTCATTTCAACAAAATCATTTTCTTTACTGCGGTATAATTATCTGCCTTTATTCTATAGAAATAAATTCCGCCTGCGAGACGAGATAAATTTTTCTTCAATTAAAATCAACCCTCAAAAATACTTTAAGACTTTTATTTTCAGCAAAAAAAAGCTGTTTGGTCAAAAAGAAATTTTAAAATCAATTGTTAATTCATATTGGATTTGAAATAGTTTTCCGACCAGTCTTGTTCTATTGCTTGCACTTTTACCTTAAATTCTACTATTTTACCAAAATTTCTATCCAGTTATTATAATTTATTCAATTCGGAATTGTGCTCTTGATTGATTCAAATATATTTCCCAAATTTACGTTGAAAAGGAGGCTTATTTCTTTTAGCGCTTGATTCATAAGGATTAAGTATTTGGAGCCTTTCTTATCAAGGATGTGAGGGAAACGATGAATCTTACTTTAATCGGATTCAGTTTAGGCGTCTTCTCCTGCTTCATCATAATCACTATATTCCTAACCTTATACTATAAAACCGAGGAGAAATTTCTTAAGACCTGGTCTATTGCAGTATCAATAGAGCTCCTGCGGTTTGTTATTGACATTATACAACATTTTTACGGCGGAATTTTACAGCTTGAAATAGCTGATTCATTAATTTCAACGATAACTCCTTTATTATTTTGTGCAGGTATATATCAGCTTAAGCGGAAAAAATTCCCCCATGTCCTCATCTATACGGCATTTCTTATCTGCGTTTGGATCATTTATTCGGCCGCTGATGAAAGCATTTCATTAATCTTTCATTTATTGCCTAACGCAATCTTTACCGGGTTTCTTTTTGTATTAACGGGAATCATGTTTCTGGGATTGGAAAGCATAAGCGTCGGGAAGAAAATCACCGGCATCTCCCTAATAATATGGGGAATTCAAAGAGTGAATTATCCGTTTTTATTATCCGTTGAAGGAATGGAGCTTTTTACCTACTTCTTTTACTTTGCAGTGGGAATTTCCATCTCTGTCGGTGTAGTGATTTATTATTTCCAGGTAATAAATCAGGAATTAAAACAAAGTAAATTTTATTTCCAGCTTATTGCAGAGAATGCAGACGATATAATTTTTCATTACAGTCTTATTCCTTTCCGGAAACTTGAATTCATTAGTACCTCTTGTAAAAATATTCTTGGCTACGGCCAGAAAGAATTTTACGGCGATGAAGGATTGATCTATAAAATTGTTCATCCCGATGATAAGGAGCTGCTTTCAAATTCTTTTAATGAAGAAAGCAAAAATTCGGTTATAATCAGGTTCTATAAAAAAAATGGATCGTTAGTCTGGCTGGAAACCAAGACATCAGTAATAAAGGATGAAAAAGGAACTCCTCAAACGTTAGACGGAGTTTCGAGAGATATAACCGAGCAGAAAAAGACAGAGGAAGCTCTAATGAGAGCCGAGAAGCTTTTCAGGGCAATCGTGGAGGATCAGTCGGAGATGATTGTTCGATGGAAACCGGATGGTACACGGACGTTTGTCAACAAAGCTTATTGGCGTACATTTGGTAAATCATATGAGGAGCTCGTTGGGACTAGCTTTTGGCCTCTTGTAGCCGAACCTTATCGGGCGCGTGAGCTTGAGCGGATTCATAGCTTAACGCCCGATTCACCGTATTCGACTGCTGTACACGAATCCATTTTGCCAAACGGAAAAACACAGTGGCAGGAATGGAGCGACCGCGCCTTTTTTGATGAACATGGCAGCCTGATTGAACTTCAGTCCGTTGGCCGCGATATAACTGAGAGGGTAATTCTCCACCAGAAAATAGCGGAGAGTGAAGAGCGTTACCGGCTTATGTTTGAACTTTCATCCGCAGTTATGTTATTACTTGATGCAGGAAACGGGAAAATAATTGATGCAAACATTGCTGCATGCAAATTTTACGGCTACTCAAAAAATCAGCTGATCGAAAAATTTATTGCCGAAATAAATGTTACACCCCTCTTTGATTTTGTTAGTATAAGCAATGAGATAAAGAATTCGGGAAGTATGCATTTTTACTTTAAGCATCAATTGGCCGGCGGTGAAATCCGCGATGTTGAAGCTTATTTAACCAGTCAGATAATTTCCGGTAAAGAGTTGTTTTTCGAAGTAATTCATGATGTTAGTGAAAAAGTGAAAACAGAAAACGAGCTTGAACGTTACAGGAAACATCTTGAAGATATAATTGAGGAAAGGACAATTGAACTTCAGCAATCCGAGCAGCGTTTTAAAATTATTGCCGAAAATTCTACCGATTCTATAGTATTATTCGATAAAGATCTGAGGGTTCAGTATACAAATCCTGCTGTATTAAAGAGAAATGCATACCTGAAAGAAGATATTCTCGGCAAAATACCTTCCGAGTTCGGAGTCTCCGACTCAATATTAAAAGAAACTTTATCGACCTTACAAAAAGTTTTTTCTGCAAAAATACAGGATATCAGGGATGTAACTATGCAGGATGGAAGAATTGTTGAATTTTTAAGTATTCCTATTTTTAATAACAATAATGATGTCGAGATGGTTTTATCATTCGGGAGGGAGGTTACGGAAAGAAAAAAACTTGAAGAGAGCTTGAATGAAGCATTGAAACAGGAAAAAGAGATCAGCATGCTTAAAACAAAGCTTATTTCGACAGTATCTCATGAATTCAGGACTCCATTGACGGCTATTTTATCTTCCGCAGAGCTGCTTGAAAGATACGGGAAAAAATGGGACGATATGAAATATTACCATCAATTAAACAGGATGCGCCAATCGATAAATAACCTCACTGCGCTAATGGAGGATGTGCTGGCATTGGGTAAAATTGAATCGAAAAAAATTAAAATAAATCCTGTAGAGATGGAATTAGAGGCAATTTGCCGGGAATTGCTGGATGAAGTTAAGCTTACTGCTTCCGACAAACATAAATTTGAATTTGTTAAGGAATTATTAGGCCATTCTTTTAAAATTGATGAAAAGCTGTTCAGATTAATTTTTTCAAACCTCCTTTCGAATGCCGTGAAGTACAGCCCCGATGGAGGCAAGATCATTTTTAAAATTTCTGAATCCTCCGATGAATTGCATTTTTATGTTTCCGATGAAGGTATCGGGATAAATACGGAAGATATAAAAAAATTATTCAAGCCGTTTTTCCGCGGAGAGAATGCAAAAAATATACCCGGTACAGGCCTTGGATTACCGATCGTAAAAGAAGCTGTCGATCTTTGCGGGGGCAGGGTATCGGTATCCGTCGGTAATATGGGAACAACATTCACGGTGTCGATTCCAAAAAATTTAACTCCGAGTTCGTATGAAAAAAATCT
Organism: Ignavibacteriaceae bacterium; assembly: GCA_035542335.1. GTDB lineage: Bacteria > Bacteroidota > Ignavibacteria > Ignavibacteriales > Ignavibacteriaceae > DATKLQ01. Next base: position 4,100 of record DATKLQ010000336.1, read on the forward strand.
TAGTTATAGAAGACGACCCGGCAGTAAGTGAGAATATAAAAACTCTGCTTGAGGAAGAAGGATATAAAGTTTTTTGTGCGGCAGACGGAGTCAAGGGAATTTCACTGGCGAAGGAGGAAAATCCTGACCTTATTGTATGCGATATAATGTTGAAAGATGTTGATGGTTTTGAAGTGCTTAAAAATTTATCCGGGGATCCATTAACCGCCGTTATTCCGTTTATTTATTTGACTGCGAGAACCGATCATGAGGATCTCAGAACGGGAATGGAGCTTGGAGCAGACGATTATTTATTCAAACCCTTTCAATCAGAGGAACTGCTTAGGGCAATCCGGATAAGATTAAATAAATACCGTATGCTTCGTGCTGAATTCGTTGAGAAGGGAGTGAAAAATGAGAAGCAGATAAATAAAAAATTTGAATTAAACGGTAGAATATTTCTAAAGGTTAATAACCAAATAATTTTTGTAACAGTCGGCAATATTAAATTTATAACGGCGGAAAATCAGTATACAAATGTTTTCATGAGTGAAGGGAAATCTTACCTTATCAGGATGCCCTTGTCAAAGTGGGAAGGAAAATTATCTTCCGATGATTTTTACAGGATTCACCGTTCAACCATAATTAATATCCATTTTATCGAAAAAATTGAAAAGTGGTTCAATAATTCATTGAAGCTGTATATTAAAGGTACTAAGGAACCATTTATCGTAAGCCGAAATTATACCCATAAGTTTCATACTTTTGAATAAATCTTCTTTAATTCATGCTCTCAGCTGCCTCATTAATAATTCTGCAACAAAATTCTGCTTTTAACAACATTTCCTTTTTATAAAGATAATTATAACCTGAAATTGCCGGTTAAAAAGGAAGGTTTTATGAGCGGGATATTGATTATTGAAGATGATCCGATTTTAAGGGAAAATATAGCTACTCTGCTC
>DATKLQ010000337.1:0-2056 GCA_035542335.1 Ignavibacteriaceae bacterium
CCTTTCCAATGTCCTTTTTAATATTTCATTTGCCTGGATCAATATTTCTTTCGGGCTGGAGAATGAGTGGCCGGCCGCCGGATTCCCCGCACATGATCCGGACAAGCTTTCAAAAATACCCTTCAGCTCGGCCATTATAAATGCAGCAGAGATTCCTTTTCCAGAAACATCCGCAACTATAAAACCCAGCCTCTCTTCATCTATCCCGAAGAAATCATAGTAATCGCCTCCCACTTCAAATGCAGGAATGAATACCGAAGCGATTGACAGCTTAGCATGAACAGGATTTTTTTCCGGAAGTATTTTCCTTTGAATTTCCCGGGCTACATCGAGTTCCCTTTCCAGCCTCTCTTTTTCTATCGATTCCTTAAGCAGCTTTGAATTTTCTATTGCAATTGAAGCATAATCCGAGAAAGTGTTCAGCGCAGTTACATCTTCCTGATCAAAAATTATATTTGCTTTCTTGACGAGTATTAGATAACCTATGTCTTCATTATAAGCTTTTAAAGGGGAAAATAGGGCAAAAGAATAGTTCGATTCCGGCTGAGGAGAATCCTGGGGAGGAACATTCTTCCAATATTTTTCCAGGTTTATTACCGATGCTGTTCCCGTCTTGGTTTTTTCTGCTTTTTCAATTATATACTTCGAAAGGCTTAGAGTATCAATTAGCCCGATGTTTTTATTTGCAATGATCTTTAGATTTTCCTCTTCCTCTTTCAATGCTATCCAGGCCGAATCACCGTTAGCGGCTTTAAGCGCCAGTTCTGTAACCGTTGAAGCGAGATCATTAAAATCCAGAACCTGCGTAACAAGCTTGCTGAAATACTGCAGCGATGATACTTCCTGCGCTTTTCTGTCGAATGCTTCGGCAGTAGGAATATGAAAGAGAGTAGTAAAGAAAATAACGCTGAAATAAATCGCCCCGTAAATCATTATGATCGATGTAAATTGTTCCAATGAACTGGAAAATCCCTTCAGCATCTGGACATGGACAGCTTCTTCATTACTGTTAATTAAATTAACTATAAAAAGAGCCGTTATTACTACCGACAAAAATAAAAGCAGGAGCTTCTCTTTTTTAGTAAGAAACGCTATCCATGAAATCCGGATGGAATTAATAATTATCAATAAAATTGAAATTATGAAAAAAGTATTTCTAATAAACTGGAGCTTCGGGTAGTTTGAAGTTACGGAAAAGAGCGAAGCAAGTATAAAGAAAATAACCATTGTATTAAAATATATCTTTACATCCCGCCTTTGCTTTAGGAAAAAAAATTCTCTGAAAGCCAGGAATATATAGGAGACCGAGCTGAGAACAATAAAGCAGTAAAAGAATGAGATAAAATTAAATATAATTCCCGGGCTGCTTACTCTTTTAGAGATATTTCCGAAAAGCCCTGTGAGCAGATTGCTCGAGAAATTAATAAGGAAAAATAAAATTGCATTTAAGATCCCCACATTCATTACCAGCGAAAGTGCATTAATGTTTTTCGAGCTGATAAAATCTAAAAAATTAAGAACAAAGCTGAATGCAATTAAAAAAACCAGGAGCTCGTTAAGAATAATAAACGGGAGGCTTGTATTTGATGTGAAGAATAGTTTTAAAATAAAAAGAAAGAGCGTAACCCCTACGAAAAACTGGATTTTAATCTTCTTTTTTAAATTTATGTTATATAAGTTCATATTTGGGGCTAAATTAAGGGATTTTAAGGTCTTAGTAAAGGCCGGCCTGCAGGCAGGCGGAATGATTAGATAAGCGGAAAATAAATAGGATTAGCGTAAAAATCTATAAAAGACCCCTGTGATATGAATTGTATTGAAAGCGGATGTATTCCGGATTAAATCTCTATGCCGGCTTTTTTATTCTTTTTCTTGATTTCCTTTTGATCCTTGTAATATTCATTCTGCAGCTTATCCATTCTTTCACGCAGCTTATTCATCTCTTTTTCGAATTCTTTCATCTGTTTATCGAATCTATCCGGATCGAACATTAAGGAATCATAGCTGAAGAATTTTTGATTTTTCATAAAAGAATCAGGATCTATGTAAATCCCGT
>DATKLQ010000338.1:0-10470 GCA_035542335.1 Ignavibacteriaceae bacterium
CCGGTAACCGCAATTCCGCATAAAAAATCCAGGTATTCCTTTCCTTCTGAATCGTAAAGGTAAACGCCGCTGCCTCTTACAAACTCAACCGGGAACCTGCTGTAATTATTAAGCAGCGCCGTAGAGTTCATATTCTTTATCTGCTGTTCCGCCAATCCAAGTTCCGTTTTCATATTTTTTATTTATTTGAGAGATTGCTTTATCCGAAAGATCCGATCCTATCCATATGTTTTTTATTCCCTCCTTAATGAGCGCCGAGCAGCTCTTTAATTTCGGGATCATCCCGTTATTTATTTCACCCGAAAGAATCCCGTTTTCAATCTCTTCTTCGGTAATAAATGATTTAATTTTTCCGTTTATCTTAACGCCCTCAACATCGGAGAAAAAGAATACGGTATCTGCAAAGACCGCTTTAGCAAGCGCACCTGCAAAAATATCGGCATTTACATTCATCAGGTTGCCATGCGAATCCCGGCAAACGCTGGAGAAAACAGGTATTACGTTTTCTTCGAGTAGATCAATTATCCATTTTACGGAGCTGGCAAGATAAGGAGTGCCGACAAAGCCTAGCTCTTTACCATTGAGATATTCAGCCACAAAAGATCCCCTGTCAATACCTGAAAACCCGGAAGATTCAAAGCCTGCGGAGTTGAGTTTGGCATTAAGCTTACTGTTTATTACTCCTGCCTGAACCGCGGCGGCGACATCCATTAACTCAGGAGTAGTTACTCTTTGACCGTTGATAAATTTAGATTCGAAGCCCATTTTTTCAGCCCAGCTGGTAATATCCTGGCCTGCACCATGGACAATTATAATTCCGTCATAAATCTTCTTCAGCTTCTTTAATTTTTTTACCCAGTTCCCGGTGGTAATAAACTCGTTTATCGTTTTCCCGGAAATTTTTATCAATGCAATTTTCATTTCATCTCCTCCCTTAAGTCCTGTAATCGGAGTTAATCTTAACATACTGTTCGGTTAGATCACAGGTCCACCATGTAGTTTCTTCAGTGCCGATTCCCAGATCGACATTAATCTCGAATTCAGGCCGCATTAATATTTTCAGGGCAGATTCTTCATCCAGGGCCAGGTTGTAATTCGGCAGCAATACAGGCAGCTTATCAAAATGAATTGATACTTTTTCAGGGATAATATCTGCTCCGCTTTGTCCTGCCGCACTTAAGATTCTTCCCCAATTAGCATCCTGGCCGTAAATTGCAGTTTTGACCAGCGAGGAATTAGCAATCGATTTCCCAACCAGATCTGCATCTAATTTTGATTTGGCATTCTTAACGGATATCTTAACTAGCTTTGTTGCCCCTTCACCGTCGGCTACAATAGACTTTGCCATTTCAAGGCACAATGTATTCAGGCCGTCCTTGAATAATTGGCAGTCAATAGTATTTTCAAGAATTGCAATGTTCGATCTTCCGTTTGCCATAGCAATAACCATATCGTTGGTGCTGCATTCACCGTCTACGGATATTTTATTGAATGATTCACCCACTGCTTCGGATAATAATTTTTGAAGCAGGGAGGTTTCGATAATAGCATCGGTTGTAATAAATCCCAGCATCGTAGCCATATTAGGTGCAATCATGCCGCTTCCTTTGCAGATGCCGCCTATTGTAATACCGCCTGATCCTAGTTTTATTTTAATTGCAAATGATTTAATTCTTGTATCGGTAGTTAATATTGCTTCCGCGGCATCTATACCTCCGCATTCCGATAAATGATTTACAATTTTGTTTATCCCGGATTTAAGCTTCTCCATCGGGAGCTTCTTGCCTATAACTCCCGTTGAACTTATTAAAATTTCATCCGGCTTGAGATTTAATTTTTCAGCTGCAAGCTTCTGCGATTCCAGCGCATCATTATAGCCTTGATCGCCGGTACAAGCGTTGGCATTACCGGAATTTACAAGTACAGCCCTGATTTTTTTTCCTTCATTAATAATATACCGACTTATTAAAAGGGGAGCAGCTTTAACCTTGTTCAGGGTAAATGTACCGGCAGCCGTACACGGTTCTTCCGAATAAATCAGAGCTAAATCTTTTTTCTTCTTTTTTATGCCGCAGAAAATTCCGGCGGCTTTAAAACCAGGCGTACTGGTTACTGTTCCTTTTTCAATAAACTGCAGCATACTTCACACCCTGCTGAAAAATTCCGAGACCTTCATCCCAGCCGTAAGCTTTATTCAAATTCTGAACCGCCTGGCCGGACGCGCCTTTAATCAAATTATCGATTGCCGAAACTACTATTGCGGTATGTTCATTTGCAGAAACATGAATATCGCAGAAGTTAGAATTGACAACCCATGATAAATTCGGGGGAGTTTCTCTTAATCTTACGAATAAAGAATCTTTATAAAAATTTTTATAACAATCGATTATTTCTTGGCTGTTAATCTTATTCTTCAAATGAATAAATGAAGTAGAATAAATTCCTACTGCAACGGGGAGGAGATGGGTTGCAAAAGAAAATTGAGAATTAAACCCGTTTTCATTCAGAGCTTGTTCAATTTCGGGCTGGTGTCTATGCTTATTTAAATTGTAAGCCGAAACATTACCGTCCATTTCGGACATCATCAGTTCAATTTTCGGAGTTTTACCTGCGCCGCTTGTGCCCGAGTATGCCGATACGCCGATACTTGTTATGCTGCTGCCGAATTTTTTGACCATTGGGAGCAACCCCAGCAATGCGGCGGTAGGGTAGCAGCCCGGATTTGCAATTAAATTTTTATCGTTATAATCTGTTTCGCAATAATCCGCCAAACCGTAGACTTTTTCCTTCAGCAGCCAGGAAGATGTATGTTCTTTGTTGTACCATTTTAAATATTCATCTGCAGAATTTAATCTGTAATCGCCGCCGAGATCAATTATCTTTTTTCCTTTTTGAAAAAGAATGGGAGCAAACTTGAGCGCTTCACCGTGGGGAAGAGCAATAAAGTATGCATCGTGTTCAAATGAAAGATTGTCTGCGGATTCTATGATTGAATCCTCAGTTAAATTTTTAAGATCGGGGAAAAGTTTTAACAGATTTTGCCCCGCAGTGGTAAAACCGTAAATTTTAAATTCTTTAACAAAGGGATGTTGACTGCAGAACTGCACCAGTTTTTTCCCCGTATATCCGCTCCCGCCTATAATACCGATTGAGATCATGATTAAAATTTCCTTTCTGCCGAAGCCCGCCGCCTCGATGAGGTTTAATAATTCGTTATTTAAAAAGAGAAAAGATTTTTATTTACCCCTAACGGGGACGACGTGAGTCTAGCCTGTAGCCAGGAAGACCTAAATACAGTAACTGAAAACCATCAGTCAGAAGTGAAATATTTAAAAAGAAATTTTTCATTGCGCAGAAAAAATACAAGATGAGAAATTATTTGTCAATAGAGAAAGTGAATAAAAATACAAAATAAATACCTGTAGGTGTTATTTTTTTAGTGATTATGAATAATTATTCGGAAAGATTAATAATATTGCAGAAAAAAAGATTAATGATTTAAAACTAACCTTAAGCAGAGGAAGGATTCCCCGGAGTCTTTTTTGACTAAAAAAGAAATTATAGCAATTAGATTGACGTCAGTTTATACAGAACAAAGTTCAGAAAAGCAAAAGCCGCAATTACCATAATTATTAAAGTAAAGTTCAAAGCTCTTTTTCTGTTCCGGATTATTTCACATCCCTCGGGAGTAGATCTGTAATGTTTAAGAATATTCATGAGGTTAAAATTAAATTAGTGAAAATTAGTGTTAATTCGTGGCTATTTTTTTTGCCGCTAATTATCACGAATTACATGAATGATTTAAAATTTTTATTAATTCCATTTTGAATCTTTGTTCTGGATTAAAGTGAAAAAAGTAATAAAGATAGGATACTTCAGCGAGAATTTTTTTACCTGAATATATTTTCTGAATTTTCTATACATAAAAATTACCTTTTTAATGTAGAGCAGCGTTATAGAAAATAATACAAATAAAAGAACCCAGGTTATCCCTGATTTGAATAAGTAGAATAAAGCAATTGCCGTAAAAATGACGGAAAAGCTCTGAAGAATTATCAAGGTTCCGATGTAGCTCATATTTGTACTTAAAATGATATGATGCACATGAGAAAGATCCGGCAGAAAAGGGTTTTTAAGATTTAAAATTCTTCCAGCCATTACTCTTAAAGTGTCGATGACAGGCACCGCAAGAAGAATAACTGAAAAGCTGAGATCGATATTTTTTGTTGCCGGGTTAGTAGATGAAATAAGCACAGTGGTAATGAGGAAAAATCCCAATGTTAGAGAACCGCTGTCTCCGAGAAAGATTCTTGCGGGGAAGAGATTAAATTTCAAGAAACCAATCAGCGAGCCAATCAGGCTGGCCGAGAGGATCATGAGGAACTGGTTATTCATCTGCCAGCCGAAGCAAAAAGTAACGAAGCTTATGAGCAGCGAAAAACCGGTGACCAGGCCGTCCATACCGTCGTATAAATTAATTGCATTTATAACACCGACAATAAATATCATTAGTATAATTTTATCAAGCGGGGAAGGAATTGCGATTCCTAAAAAATTAACAGTTTTGTATGTTCCCGATAAATAAATCAAAAGGAACAGGGCAGCAACAAATTGGATGGCAAATTTCTTTTGATAACTAACATCTTTTATGTCGTCGAATATTCCTACCAGAAGGAGAGAGAGTGAACCCAAGATAAAAAATCTTAATTCGGTGAGATCATTAAAAAAGCCGATAATGCTTATTAGGGCGGAAATATAGATAACAATTCCTCCCATTCTCGGAACGGCATAGCTATTTATCCTGCGTTCCCCCGGGAAATCCATTATTTGATACCTGCTGAAGTACTCGATACAAACAGGAGTAGAGAGCACGGTTAAAAGCAGGCTAAGGTAAAAAATTATTATCAGGTCCATAATTAATCAGAAAAATTGAATAATAATTATAATAATTATAAATATTGAGCATGTGAGAATAAATAGATTTATTTTAAAAGAAAACAGTTTTTAAATCATTTCATCAGCATTATTTTTTTGCTCGCCACAAAATTATTTGCCACTAGCCTATAAATATAAACGCCGCTGGCTAAATCGGAAGCATTTAAATCAATATTATAAAATCCCGGTTCATAGTCACCATTAGCAATTTCCTTAACTTTTTCACCAAGTGCACTATAAAGAATTAAGCTTACCTTAGATTTAATAGGAACAGCAAATTTGATCTTTGTATCAGGATTGAATGGGTTAGGATAATTTTGATAAAGCTGGAATTCTTTAGGCAATATCTCTACAGCTACTTTATCCGAATAAGTATATTTACCGTCCGTATCAATCTGTTTTAACCTGTAAATGAACTTGCTTCCGCCTATAGGATTACTGTCAATATATTCGTAACTCTTTGGTGAATTTGTGTTTCCACATCCAGCAATAAACTTTAATTTAACCCAGTTTTCATTTCCGTATATTTTTCTTTCAACTTCGTAACCATAGTTGTTTACTTCGGAGGCAGTTTGCCATATTAAATGAATCGCTTTATTTTCAATTATATTAGCACAAAAAGAGATCATTTCAACAGGCAATTCCTGATTAGGTGGATTCGTCCATGTACCAGTTGCTTCAGAACTGATAAAGGGATCAGTATTTGCCAATGAAAAGAGTTTAGAACGAGGATCTCCTGCACTTACCCATTGTAGATTCATATATTCATTTGAATTAGAGATCCCGGAGATCTTATATCTGCCGATTTGATGCACTTTTTCTTGATTATCGATTCTAGCTACAGATGCGTCAAATCCTTCTTGGTCGCTTGGTGTCGGCCCATTAATACTTATTTGAATTTGATTCCCTGATATAGTTACTGAAGTATTTGTTCTGTAATTAGATCCTACAGATGTAAGATCACTTGAAATTAAATTCCAGAAACTAGCTGCTTGTTTTATTATTGAAGGGTTTGTATATGCAGCACTATTAAATATTAAAATAAATTGTGCATTTCCGAGATATAAATCGTTTGCTCCAGTTCGTTTAAGATAGATATCAAAATAAAAATCCGTTCCGTTAACGTACTGGTTTTCAATTGTTGCTTCGCATGTAACTTGACTGAAAATGTTTCCTATAGGTAAAAGAAATATATAAATAAAGATAAAAAGCATAAATTTTGTTTTCATTGCTGCCTCTGTATATTAAATATTGTTATTAAATTTATAGTTTAAATTTGAGTTATTTGTATTTAATCTATTTTTAGGGAACTCTGGTTTGAAGTAGTCTATTGTTCCATATCTCTGATCTGTCACTTGCATCTACTATTCCGTCTAAAGTTATATCACAATTTTTGTACCCTAATTTTAGTCGATCATTCCATGAATAACTGCGATCTGAGGCATCGATAATCCCATCTCCATTTGTATCTCCGCATATCATTCCGAATTTTCCATTTCCTAAATTAGTCATTGGATTATTTCCATAAGCTTTATTCTGCGAAATGGTAAAATTGTAAGGTTGAGCTCTGCCTTGGGAAAAGTAAATTGTTGAAGAACTCATTACCGGTAAATGATTCCGGTGACGTATAATAATATAATAATTCCCATTTCCAAGACTGTTAAATTGGACGGAAGAAGAACCATCCAGGTCTACTATCATTCCTTCAGAAGATAAAAAAGCTGCTTTTCTGGTAACCATTGTAGAAGCAGCTATACCGGAACGTATTTCCAGAAGAATCCAATCTACAATTCCTGCCGGTAAAGATGTAACAGATTCACTGCCGTTATAATTCCACGGACTAATAATATAAGGTTGATGCAGAGGTATATATCCAAGGTTTTCCAAATATATATTCATTTTACCAGCCGCCGTTGAATAACATCCCTCAAGAAAGACTTTTATATTACTATACCAAACTGTCATCCTCAGCTTGTTGAAAGCTGATGGATTATTTACGGTATATGATCCGATTCCGGACATTTGTATGTCGATGAATGTCCCCGTAATTATATCCTGCAGCCTGCCGGTTATCCCTTCGGACATATTCCAGCTTATTGTAATTGTAGTACCGACAGAACCGACTTGATACTGGATTTCATGGATTTTTACACCGCAGTAATTAACTCCGCCCGCACGGTAATCCTTCCATGTAGATTCCGTGTTTGGTAGATTAAATCTAGCATCAAAACTAGGGGGAGGAGGGAGCGGGGGAAGTGTAGCTTCCCCCAAAGAATTATCTATTCCGTCTGTTGCAGACGGATCTGTTCCATATTTTAATTCTTTTGAATGGCCTGCATTATCGGAAATAGTTAGCGGCAGATCCACAGCCTGGCTTATAACGGTTTTTTGAAGAAGAAATACTGATAAGATTAATTTTGTAATGTTCACTTGTTTAAACTCCCTTTTATTTTAGTATCATCATCTTCTTAATATCCATGAAAGCACCTGCTTCGATCCTATAGAAATAGATGCCTGAAGCCAATGGGCCGGCTTTAAAAACTATTTGGTGATATCCTGCCTCGTAATCCTGCTCGGTAATAATGCTTACTAGCTCACCTAGTAGATTGAATAATGATATCTTTACTTTAGAGTCAACAGGTAAACCGAATCTTATGGCAGTAGAGGGATTAAAAGGATTCGGATAGTTTTGAGATAATTCGAATTTATCAGGAATTAATTCACCGGAGACCTCTAATACATTTACGGCAGGATCATTAATAGTAAGCTCTTGTCCGTCCTTTAAGAAAGTATTTATAATCTTTCCGGTTGTTTTATCTTTAATTCTCAAGGAAGTATTTTGAACTTTAAGGCTGAGAGGATATGTCGAAGAAGAGATGAGAATATCCTTAGGAGAATTAATAATTTCAGCAAAGCGGTTGCTGCTGAACCTGACATCGAAGCAGCCTGCCGGAGGCATCGGGGGGAGATCATAGAATGTCAGGGAGGAGCCTTTCTCAGCCGAATAAAGAGTTGCCGAAGAGCCGTTCTTATCGCGCAGTATTATTTTACCCCAATTTTCGGGGACATTTGCTAGAACTCCTTGTGAAGTACTCTTCTGGAACCTGTTAAAGAGCAGTTTCCCGCTGTTATTAGCTTTTACCCAATATCCTTTACCTGTCTCCAGTGTGGCGGTGGTAAAGTAACCTCCGTTGAATCCGAAAAAGTTTGAGGTAATAATTCCCGGGGGCTCGGAAGTAATTTGAGAGGCCGGCAGATCAAACTCAAATACGCCGATCATATTCCAACCGTTTTGGAGATGTACGGTATCGGGTGAAATGACACCGCTTACCCCGGTTGATGTTGCATCTGTAAAGCGGAGCCAATAACCTTTTCCGGTCTCAAGTTGATCAAATATGACATATTGATTTTCAAACCCGAATGCACTTGAAGTGGCAGAGGGGAATAAGCTGCCTTTGCTCATATCGGCTGCCCTTGTGGGAAGCGAGATCATATTCCATCCGGCAATCAAGTCAATGCTGCGGTAAATCTGCTTCCCGAATTCAATCTTCAGGGAGCTGATACCGGAATTTGTTAACATATAGCTGCTTTGCCCGTGCATATCAATATTTACGACTGAACCGTCGATTAAATCTTTTAAATAAAATGATCCGGCAGGCAAGGCATCCGGATCCCATGAGAAACTCATAGGAAATCCAGCCGTACCAGGTTGGAATTGAATGGTCCAAACTATTTCCGATTTTGAGCTGTTCCTGAGATCTTTGTACGAAGCAAGGGATGAACCGGGCAATATAAATCTAGTATCGAAGGCATGGACAGGAGGAAGCGGAGGCAGCTCTTCTTCACCTAACGAAGGATCGATTCCGTCGGAGGCATTTAAATTTTGACCGAAAGATAATTGACCGTTTTGAGGCCCGGCATCGGAAACAGATAGGTTCATAATCCATTCGGATTCAGTTTCCAGAGGAGCCCATCCGCGCTCATGATACAGCGAATTTATTTCATCCTCATTTAATGCATAGTTATATATACTGATGTCATCTAATAAACCTTTAAAGTAGCCAAGATTCGGATCGCCTACAATTGGAGCAATTCCGTCATTCCCCACTGCGCAGCCAATTGATAAATCTTTTTCCTCAAGGTTTGTATTGTTTATAAAAAGATTATTAGAGGCTACAGGAATATTATCGAGATAAAATTTTGTTCCTTCAGCTGAAGTTGTGGCTACCCAGTGATGCCACAAGCCGCATGGAGCAGCAGGATAATAATAATCTAAACTAAAATTTCTGCAGTGTCCCTGAACTTCGTATGCATTTCCTCCCGTACCGTCACCGTTATTTATAACCATTATAAATGATGAGCCGCATTGTCCCCCTCCATAGCCAAGCAATGCCGGGTGGCAAGAGACATCATCGGTATAAAACCACAATGAGATACTTCGTTCAGAAGAAGGAAGTAAATCCGCATCAGTATGTATATAATTCGATATTCCGTCGAAACTATATGCACTGGCTGCATTACCAAACCTGTCCGCCGCTAAAACAGCTCCGTTATTAAGGGCGTTGATTCCGTGTCCGCTTTCATCATTTGTATTCCCATTAAACGGATAATAAACAATTAAAGATTTAGGTACGCTAATTTCATTACTGAATCCGCTCTCCCTTCCGGCGCTGTCTACAGCCGTGATACGAAAGTAATAAACCGTGCCCGGAATTAATCCGCTTATTACTTTGGCGGTATCATTCGCATCGGATAAACTTGAATCTAATAATGATGTGAGGTTTGGATTTGTTCCATAGTAAATACGATAGCGGAGTAAATCCGGTTCAGTGTTTTTATACCATTTTAAGGTAACTTGATCATTATCGGCATTGGTATATATAAGTACTGGTGGATACGGCGCAGCTATATTTTCCCTCGACATTTCAATTTGATTATCGGCAAGGAAACGCATGTGACCTAGCTGCTGAACATTTCTCCAGAAAAAATTGGTATTAGCACTTGGATGGCCATAAACCATTTGAGCTTCCCTTGTTGATTGAAGATCCTGATCGATCATTTCCACAAGTGCTCCAATTTCCGAACCTAAGCTCGGAGAAAACGTTTCAGGTGGATTTACCAGATCATTCCGAATTTCACTGAATGGGATTGCAAATTCAATAGCATAGCCTGTCCCTGTTAAACTTCTGGCGATAAAGGTATGCGGGGTGCCGCTTGAACTACCTGAGTAGCCTGCTTCAGCTGTAAATTGAATAGAAAGAATTTCGCGGTTACTCGGATATTCCCAAGAACTGGGATCCATCGGTATATAATTAGAAAGAGGATTAAGATCCAGTTTGAAATCGATATCATCGTTTTCCCACCAATTATTACTTTTAGTTTCAATGAAATCATCATTTGCTTCGAAATAACCGTATAAGAAATCAGCATCATAACATAAATATAATGAACCGGAAGCATCGGCCGGCGAATCGACACTTCCCCAAATTAATTCCGGCGCACCGATATTAATTTTTCCTGAAACTGTTTCCCAAT
>DATKLQ010000339.1:0-6482 GCA_035542335.1 Ignavibacteriaceae bacterium
TACTCTATTTTTCTTACCCCTATTAAAGATTGATCCCGATTGTTCTCTATTTATGTATATTGATTTAATATTTTCTAAGGTTATTAATCCGCTAATTAGGTCTAATTCAGAATTGAATATTAAATTTTTGGCGTTAGGAGCCGCAAGAGAAATAGGGGCCAGCTGTTTTTATTTGAATATTTCAGGCACTGGAATTATTCTGGACTGCGGGATTCATCCGCAAAAGACAGGTCTTCAAGCACTTCCGGATTTTACTTTATTGGAAAGTGAAGTTCTCGATTATGTTATTATTTCCCATGCTCATCAGGATCATTTAAGCGCGCTTCCTTTTCTTATAAAAAAATTTCCATATGTCAAAATTTTTACAACTCCGCAGACAAGAGCATTAGCAGAGCTTGTGCTTCATGATTCTATTTCAATATTAAAGAATCAAATAAATAATGATGAATTTGAGATTTATTCTCATGAGGAAATCGATCTTCTTATTCAATCAATCGAATATAAGTCTTATTATGAAGAGTTTGTTTTGTACGGATATGCGGGAACTGAGCCGATCACAGCAATATTTTATGATGCCGGACATATTTTAGGCTCGGCCGGAATTCTGCTGGAGACTCCGCGTCAAAAATTATTTTATACAGGAGATATAAATTTATCAAACCAAGCCTTGCTAAAAGGCGCTGAGTTGCCTGATAAAAAAATCGATACTTTATTATTAGAATCGACCTACGGATCTACCGATTCATCAATTGTTCCCGACTGGAATAATGAAGCTATCAGATTGGCCTCAGAAATTAATATGATTCTAAATAAAGGAGGATCAATTTTAATTCCGGCTTTCTCTCTCGGGAAAACCCAGGAAATAATTGCAACTATCTGGAAGCTGATTGAAAAAGGAAAAATTCCGGCAGTGGATATCTACACCGGGGGAATTGCAGAAAAAATAAGCCGGGTTTATGATTACAACAGGTATGCGGCCAATATGAACGAAAAAGATTTTGAAATCCTTGCCGTACCTCATAAAAATCTTTATGAAGTGGAAAATATTAATGATTTCTTTAAAAATTTTTCGATCATTATTGCTTCAAGCGGAATGATGATCGAGGGGACAGCTTCCTTTAATCTTGGATTAAAATGGCTCAGCCAGGTTAAGTCCGCAATCTTTACCGTCGGTTACATGGAACAGAGTACTCCGGGCTACAAATTTGCAAAAGCAAAAAAAGGAGATATATTGAAATTTGAAAGAAATAATAAAGAAGAGATAGTAAGATGCACGATTAAGAATTTCCGTTTCCCTTCGCATGCCAGGAGGGAACAGCTATTGGAGACAGTGAAAGCACTAGATCCGGAAACAGTAATTCTAGTTCATGGAGAAACAGATTCAATTGAGTGGATGACGAATAAAATACTGAATGAAACTAACGGCAATAAAATCCGGGAAGTCATCCCGGCAGAAATAGGAAAAGAAATATTTATCTAAATGTTTATCTTCTTATAATTTCCTTTTTTCTAAAGCCGATTTAATTAAGAAATAAACCGAAGCAAAAAAAATGATAAAAACTTTTAAAATTTTTCAAGCCGATGCATTTACTAAAGAAATCTTCAAAGGAAATCCGGCCGGTGTTGTAATTAATGCAGACGGATTAAATGAGACTCAAATGTTATCAATAGCTAGGGAATTAAATAATTCTGAAACTGCATTTATTTTTTCTCCTGAAGATAAAGATCATGATGTAAGAATCAGGTTTTTTACCCCTGCAGTTGAAGTACCATCCTGCGGACATGCGACCATCGCATCCCATTATATCCGGGCAAAAGAAAATCATCTTCCTTCCGGAACAGTTTTTCACAAAATCGGAATTGGAGTTTTGCCGGTAGACATTCTGAAGCTGGATGATGATTATAAAATAATGATGACTCAGGGAAAACCGGAATTTCTTGATATTGTAAAAGAGGATACGAAAAATAAAATTATAAATTCTTTAGGGCTAAAAGAAGAAGATTTATATGAGTCATTGCCGGTTCAAATTGTTTCCACGGGGCATTCAAAAGTGCTAATAGGAATAAAATCGAAACAAAAGTTGAATTCTTTGCTTCCGGTTCACAATAACCTAATTGAAATAAGCAAAAGAATCGGCTGTAACGGCTATTTTGTTTTTACTTTAGATTCTCGGGAAAAAGAGATCCTTGCAAACGGAAGGATGTTCGCCCCGGCAATCGGCATAAATGAAGATCCCGTAACCGGAAATGCGAACGGACCTTTAGGAGCATATTTGGTAAAATATAGTTTAGTAAAACATGATGAGAATTGTTTTTCATTTAAATCGAAGCAGGGTGAAGCAATTAACCGTGAAGGAATCTGTTACGTAGAAGTATTTATCGATAATAGAAATCCTGTAAGGGTTAAGATTGGGGGTTATGCAGTAATTACTTTTAAAACAACATTAGATTTGGAGATAAATTAAATAACTATAATACAAAACTCAATGAATTCCCCTCTTCATTGAGCTCAAAGTTGAAATCAGCCGGAAGGTTACTTTTCTGAGAAGCTTTTACTGCCAAAAAATCGCATCTTTCATTTTCCGCATCTCCCTTATGCCCCTGTACCCATCTGAATTCGATTTCGTGCTCCTCCAATAAAATATAAAGCTCCTTCCATAAATCAGGATTCGACAATTTGTCTTTTTTATTTCTAACCCAGCCTTTCCCTGCCCAATTCTTCAGCCAACCTTTTTCAACTGCGTCCACAATATACTTTGAATCGCTGTGAATAATAACCTTACACCTGGATTTTAATGCTTTCAATCCTTCAATGACAGCCATTAATTCCATTCTGTTATTGGTAGTTTTCCTGAAGCCTCCCGAGATTTCCTTTCTATGTTTATTATATAAAAGGACTACTCCGTATCCGCCCGGTCCGGGATTGCCGCTGGAAGCCCCGTCCGTATACATGTGTACTTCCTTTAATTGTAGATTACCAGACATTCTATTTATTCGGTTTCCTGAAGTTTTGGTTCTTCAATATATAATTCTTTTAAACTTTTGCAAAATTCAATTAAAAAATCGATCAGCGTTTCCGGTGATTCAAAATTATTTGGAATTATTAATTTCATTGTTTCTTTCTGCTGGTTGAATTTCACTTTGTCCTTATAGTTATTCATAATAAAACGCATCAATTCAATAAACCTATATTTATAATAATCCTCCTTTTCCCCTTTTGGAAGAATCAGAAAAATATTTTTCCTCTGAATTACAACTCTTTCAAAAAGAGCATATGAAGCATAATATTTTATAGCTGCTGAGCCCGCCAATCTTTGAACAAGCAGAGGCAGCGGTCCGAAGCGATCTTTCATCTCTTCAGTTAGTTCATCAAGGTCCTGAATGCTTTTTATTGAAAACAAGCCGGTATAAAAGTTCAGCCGGTCAACTTGTTCCGGCATATAGATTTCAGGTATCCCTATTTCGAAATAGGTGTCTATAGTAGGTTCCGTTCTTTCCTCCAGTTTTGGAAGAGTTTTAAAGATCTCTTTAAATTCCTGGTATTTTAATTCTTCCACAGCCTGATTAATTAATTTTAGGTAAAGGTCAAAACCGACATCATTAATAAATCCGGACTGTTCCGTACCGAGCAGGTTCCCGGCCCCGCGTATTTCAAGATCCCGCATTGATAAATTGAAGCCTGCTCCTATTTCGGTAAATTCCTCGATTGCCTGCAGTCTCCTGAGCGCTTTCTTGGTAATACCGGTCAATGAAGGGACTATAAGGTAAGCATATGCCTGCCTTGAAGATCTACCGACTCTTCCTCTTAGCTGATGGAGTTCAGCGAGCCCGAACCTATCGGCTCTGTTTATTATAATCGTATTTACATTCGGAATATCGATACCTGACTCTATAATTTTCGTAGAAAGCAGGAGATCATATTTCCGGTTTAAGAAACCATGAATTACATTTTCAAGCTGTACGGGCTTCATTTGTCCGTGAGCAATTCCGATTCTGATCCCGGGAATATATTTATTCAGGTAACCCGCAAGTTTATCAATCGACTGAATCCGGTCATGTACAAAATAAACCTGGCCGTTTCTTTTTATCTCGCTCATTATCCATTCTTTTATTTTAAAAACATCAAAGACAGAAACATAGGTATAAATGGGCTGCCTGTTTGGAGGCGGTGTTGCAATAATCGAAAGATCCCTTGCCCCGAGCAGAGAAAGATTCAGCGTTCTAGGGATGGGAGTTGCAGTCAATGTTAGGGTATCTACATTAAGTTTTAACGAGCGCAACTTTTCCTTAGACATAACTCCGAATCGATGTTCTTCATCAATAATAAGCAGGCCAAGATCTTTAAACCTTACATCTTTTGAAAGCAGCCTATGGGTACCAATAATAACGTCAAGTTTCCCTTCATCCAAGTCTTTTAAAATCTCACTCTGCTGCTTTTTCGAAAGAAACCTGGATATCACTGCGGTTCTCACCGGAAATTGTACAAGCCTGTCTTTAAAAGTATTATAATGCTGTTCTGCTAAAATGGTGGTCGGAACCAGTACAGCAGTTTGTTTTCCATCTTGTGCCGCTTTAAAGGCAGCTCTTACCGCAACTTCGGTTTTACCGAATCCTACATCGCCGCAGATCAATCTATCCATTGGATTTTCGGCCTGCATATCATCTTTTACTTCTTCCGTGACTTTTTCCTGGTCCGGGGTATCTTCATAAATAAAAGAAGCTTCAAGCTCTTTCTGCCAAACAGTGTCGGGACTGAATGAATATCCTTTTGTTGCCTTTCTTCTTGCATAAAGCTCAATTAATTCCCGCGCCGCTTCCTTTATTTTCTTTTTGGTTTTGTTTTTCGTATTGGTCCAATCGGTCGTACCGAGAGTCGACAATGAAGGGCTCAAATTATCATTGGATGAATACCTTTTTACCAAAGAAAGATAATTCAGATTAACATATACCACTCCTCCTTCATTATAAAGAAGCTTCATCGATTCCTGGTTTATATCTCCGATTTTTATTGTCTCTAGGCCGACATACTTCCCAATGCCGTAATCTTCATGGACTACATAATCCCCCTTCTTAATTGACGCGAAAGTTTTTGATTTAGATTTTTTAAACTTCTTTTCATGAGGAATTTTACTTCTGTAAGGCTTATTGAAAATCTGGTAGTCTGTCAGGAGAAGCAGTCTAGAGTCTTTGTGCAGGAATCCTTTTTTTATAGCAAGAGTTTCAATTTTCACCTTTCCGGAATCAAACATTTCGGCAAAATCTTTATTGAACTCAATCAGGAGATCTTGTAATCGTGATGATTGAATTTCATTTTCAGCAGTAATAATTATTTTATAATCGAGCCCTGAATACTCTTTCAGCTTTGAAAACAAAATTTCATAATTTGAATTGATGGCCGGGGCCTCAGAAAAACCAAGCTCAATTCTTTGATCCCCTATCTCTTCCTCTAAGATCCATTTTGCACGGGAATTTTGCAATAATTCCAAAGAAGACCAGTCAGCTGGACGGGATTCATTTCCCTCCTCTTTTTCTACCTGAGGAGGCTCAGGGAATTCATCATCAAAAATATTATCATCAACATTACTTGAAATAACTTTTAAAGATTCCTTTCTCAGCCCGGAGCTGAGACCGGTTTTTTTTAATGAAAGATTTTTCAATTCATAAGAGGAAGCTAAAAGGATTGGATCATCTAAATAATCAAAGATGGTGCTGAAAGAACCGGATGTTATCTCATTAATTGATGCAGCTAAAGTTACACCTTCGGGCCCTGCAGCATCGGTCGACCTCTGGCTGTCCGGATCAAAATAACGGATTGATTCCAAAAAATCCCCGTTGAATTCTAGTCTAACCGGATTTCTCTCACTGAATGACCAGAAATCAATTATAGCTCCCCTTTGTGAATACTCGCCGGGAGCTTCTACAAATTTGTCTTTCTGATAATTGAGTAAATTCAAATATTCTAAAATATTATCATATGTTAAATCTCCGCCAGCCTGAATTGATGTTACTGATTTTTCAATTTTTTCTTTTTCAGGAAAAGAGATATTCAGTAATTCATAAGTCGAGATTAAAATAAATTTCTTTTTTGAAGAGATCTCGGCTAATTTCTGCTGGATATCTTCAGGTTTAAATTCGGAAAAAAGAATTAAATCTGTACTGCCTAAAATGCTCAGCTCAACATTAATTTCATCAGCGGCTTTATTATTAGGTTCTAATACAACTAATTGATTTGCAAAACCGGCTAAGCTTGAAATAAATAGAGCTTTCGAACTGCCGAAGAGAGGCGAAATATTTAAGGAATTCCCTCGCCCGGCCAATAAACTATTTATTTCTCGGAAAGAAGCAATCTTGTTAAAATGCTCGGATAAATTGTTTTGCGGTTTCTTCACGGCAGAAAATATATTATATCAATAATTCAAATATAAATGAAGTTACCTACACAAAGGGAGACTAAATTGGTTCCAGGTTCTGCATATCAAGGT
>DATKLQ010000340.1:0-11291 GCA_035542335.1 Ignavibacteriaceae bacterium
ATTCCTTACCCGGTAAGTTTCGAATCTCTAAAAAAATTTTTTGAGAAAAAAGTTTATACAATAATTAAAATAGGAGAACACCCTTCTGTTTTTAGGAAGGAAAAGATTTATTCGGCATTAATAAAAAAGAATATTTGAAAAGAGAAAAGTCGAAAAGGTAAGAATTCTCTCAAGATTTAGGAGATATCAGATTTTAAAAAATGAGAATTTCAAATCAAAAATCCTTCTTTTCATCATATTTTATGAAAATCAGTTGAAAAATTCATTCCTTATCATCAATAATTTATGAATAAAATTCCCTCATCCATCCCGCCTTCGCCAACGCTTCCGCCGCCGCTGCGCTTTGGCGGACAGGTCGGCGGGCAGGCATCCATCAAACATCAAACATCCCGCCTAGTAGGCGGGCGGCATCCATCAAACATCATCCATCAAACATCTTTTTCTTTTTTCCTTTTTCCTTTTTCCTTTAAAACCTGCCTTATCAAATTAATTTTTTAAAAAAAATGGTATTGATAACCGCATTCTGCATCTATTAAGCCGAAAAATTCCCGGCTTTCTATTAAAATTCCTACCGTAATTCAAAAATTTATGGAGGAATAAAATGAACATAATCAGCAAATGTGTAATCTTACTTTCTGCATCGATTCTCCTTAATATGCCGATCAATGGGGAAGTAGTTTTATGGAAATTCAAAACAAACGGAATAATCTACTCAACTCCTTTAATTATAAACGATAGAGTATATATCGGAAGTGCAGACAGTTTTTTTTACGCCCTTAATCTGAATGACGGCACCCAAATATGGAAATATAAATCGGCTGATCAAATATTTTCGACTGCCGCATATTCAGACAGCATAATCTGCTTTGAAAGCGGAAATGTATTATATGGTTTAAACTATAACGGCTCCGAAAAATGGAAGGTTACAATTACTTCCGGACCGGTTACAAACCATTACGATGACTGGGATTATTTCCATTCATCTCCTTTGATTGTCGACAGCATTGCTTACTGCGGGAGTCAAAAAGGCCAGTTAATCGGGGTCAATATTTATACAGGCGATGAAGTTTTTAGAATCAATACCGGCGATACCGGGATTGGCATCAGGGTAAGGCCGGCAGTGTTCGATAATAAAATTTATTTCGGCGAATGCGGCGGAAATTTTTATTGCTATGATCTTACTACCGGGGAGCAAGTCTGGAAATATGATACAAATCCGGAAAAGCTCTGGCAGGATCCTGCAATTCTGACAAACCCTGTAATCAAAGACAGTATTGTTTATTTTGCAGGCCGGCACTGCCATTTATACGGGCTGAATGTACTGACCGGCAAAAAGGTATGGTGGTATTCCGATCCTAATAATATGTGGATTCTCGGCGGGCCTACTATTTCGGACACTTTAATTTATGTCGGCAGCTCCAACCAGAAGATGCTTCATCTGCTTAACATCCGCACGCACAAGCTTCTTTGGAGAAAAATCTTCGATGCCAGAATATTCGGAACTCCATTGGTGGATAGTGATTATGTATTTTTTGGAACCGGGATGGAAATCAATGATAAAATCGGTTCTCTTTGGGCAGTTAATAAATTAACGGGTGAAATTGTCAACCGGTTTTTTGTCAACTCCCAGGTTCATTCATCTCCTGTAATTGCAGGTAATAAAATCATTTTCGGCTGTAAAGAAGGTTATGTTTTCGCCCTGGATAAAGAGGGAATGCTGAACTGCGAGCATCCGCAAACCAGGTTCTCGGAAACCGGAGAGCTGCTTCTTGGCGAAATAAACGGTGATTCTACCATATCGGTCGGAATAAATAATTCTTGCAATACTTCTGATTCCGTATCATTCTCAATTTCAGCCCCATCCCTATTGTATCGTAATTTAATTCTGAGTCCAAAAGATTTACATATTGATCCGCAAAGTCACGACAGCCTTCAAATTACTATAAATGCTTCTAATTTAAGCCCGAAAGATTACACTTTCGGTCTAATTATGGATCGGCATTTCTTTATGGATCCTGCTGCAGCAAAAGTAACCAAGAATATAAAATTTAAGGTTCCTGAAATAACTTCCGTGTCTAAAAGGGAAGCTCCGTTATCATTTTCGCTTAGCCAGAATTATCCTAATCCTTTTAACCCGGCTACAAAAATTAAATATTCAATTGCCGATGCAGGATTTGTCGAGCTGAAGGTTTTTAATTCGATAGGGGAAGAAGTTGCACAATTGGTCAAAGAATATAAAAATGCCGGGAATTATGAGGTACAGTTTGATGCAGGTGAGCTTAACAGCGGGGTTTACTTTTACAGGCTTGTTTCAGGGAATTTTAGTTCAATAAAAAAATTTACAATTCTCAAATAGTTTGCTTTAATGATATCAACTGCTCATCCTTTATTTATCATGGATTGAAAATCCTGGATGGGCAGTTTGATTTCTTTTATAACGGCAGAAAGATTCTCAAGGGACTGCAGGTACTTAGCCTTTGCTTTTTTCCCGAGATTTGAGATTTCTTCCTTATGTTCGTTTTTTACATAATAATCGATTCTTAAGCTTGTCCGATTATTTGCCAATTGGCGAAGGGTATTATATACTGTAACTTTGTCCTGTTCATCAGTTTCACTGAATTCTATTGTATTGTCCGAATATGAATAGCTGCTTGAATAGATGCCTTCCTCACCGTTCTCCATTATAAACCGGCAGCGCATACCTACACGCGGAAGATAATGATTAAGCACTTCAACTTCTTTTACCCCTTCCAGCCATTTGCTTCTGTGGTTTAAATCCCCGGCTGCATGAAACAAGGTTATAAGATCGGTTTCATATTCTTTAAATACCGAAAATAATTTGGTTTTATTTACAAGATTTATTGACGGTGCAGGCTGGAGTGTTATCTCTTCTTTCAAAGTGCTTAACTGCGTATAGTGGAAAGGAATTTCACCTGATTCGGTCTGCTTAATGCTGCTGTTCCACTTCATCCAATCCTTAAAACCCTTGGGCGAATCTTCCGATAGCAGACTGTCGGTTATGAGCCAGTATTCATGCTGATCAATATTATTCTTTAAAAGCTGGTGGGCTACAATTACATCTTTCCCTAACAGCTTATTAAAGTTTCTAACCTTATAACCTGTAAATTCCCCGTAATGCGTTATAATTTTCAATGAAAGATCCACAGCAGTCGAGCATGCTTTACAAAAACAATAGCGCCTGGCGTCATAAGCAATCAGATCTTTATGAAATTCTTTAAACATTTTCTCTACCTGGGCATATAATTCTTTTAAATCTGGCTCGCTTCCGTATTTATAAAAGAGGATTGCATCCCCTTCAACTTCGGAAACCTCCAGTCCAATTGAATTTGAATTTATTATTATTTCCAGCAGCTCTTCAATAATTAACCGGCTGTGATCAATTTCTACTTCATTTATAAAACGTGTAAATCCGCTTATGTCGGGTATGAATAGCAATCCTTTATTTTCCATTTTATTCCGTTCTTTCAAAATGAATCTTATCAAATAAATAATTTATATTAAAAATAATTTAAGAAGTTAAACTATTCATGCTATTGTGATAATAATTACAGTGATTTGATATATTAATCTGAAGTTATATATTACAATATGAAAACAATATAGATTGTTTTCGGACTCTGATGATTATATATCTAATGTGTAAATATCAGAGATTAGATTGACTGATCGAAAATAGGTAAAACTATAAGTAAATCAGTCAATCTTTTTTTATGCTTTAGGTTGTCGATATGTTTGACATGCATTTCAGAAATGATTTCTTTTCCATAAAGTATGCGCCCATTCCCTGATAGTAACGAAGATATAATATAAGCATGACCATATAATTTCTAGAAAAACTAGAAATTGAATTCAAATATTTTTGTCAAAGATTTTGTAAATTTGGAAAAAAATAATTAAAGCAATTAAAGGAAATAATGGAAAATAAAATTTATGTGGGTGATAGCTATGGAGTATTAAAAAAACTACCCTCTAATTTTTTTCAATTGATGGTAACGTCGCCTCCGTATTGGAATGTCAGGGATTACGGACATAAAGAGCAGATTGGATTATATGATACCTTAGAGCAATATTTGGAAAAACTAGAGTATGTATGGAAGGAAGTAATAAGGACATTGTTGCCCGATGGTAAAATAGCTTTAAACATTGCTAACACTTATTATACGAAACCGGGTGAAAAAAGAAAAACTACGGCAAACTTATCAATGTTGCTTTGGAAACAATTAAATGATAATGAAGAATTAAGATTTATGGGAACAATTTATTGGCAGAAAACAACCTCAAGGGATGGTTCTGTTTTATTTGGCAGTTATCCATATCCGACAAATTTTATGATATCAAACGCCGTCGAACCGATTCATGTATTTAGAAAATTAGGAAATAGAATAGTTAATAAAGAAATAAAAGATAAATCAATAGTCAGCAAGGAAGATTTTAGGAAATTTAGAGATGCAATATGGAACGATATAAACGGTGTTGAAGATAAGCATTGCGCGGCCTATCCTGTCGAGCTTCCTAAAAGATTAATTCAAATGTTCAGCTATTGGAATGATTGGATCTTAGATCCTTTTTTAGGCAGTGGAAGCACAATGAAAGCCGCAAATGATTTAGGGCGCAATTGCATTGGAATTGAATTAAATCCCGATTTCCTTAGCAGGATAGAAGAAAAAGTTCAAATTTCTCAAAATAATATTTTTCAAGAAAATAATTTCCAAATTATAATGGAAGAGAAATGAGAAGAGATCTAGTTGAGTTAGGCTCAAAAACTGCAAAAAGCGGATTTAAAAATGAAGCTGATGTTATTAATAAGTTTAACAATTGTAAAAACGATTTAGATGCGGAAGATTGGCTGGCAGCAATGAATTATAAAATAGCTGAAATTGAGAATGTTAAGCATTGAAAATTCCTGGTCATCATAGATTGGAATGCAAAGAAAAGGGGGTGATGGCGGAAGATCTTCCTCTCAAATGTTACAATTCAAAATAAATCCGTTGGCTCTATTTGAAAACGGTGAATGAATAGCTTGTTGTCTACAGAAGAAGCACAAAATCTTGGTACAAAATTACAGATTCACCTTCACCAGTACCATTGTCATATCATCATTCTGCTCTGCTCTGCCGCGAAAAACTTTAACGGAATTCCAAATATCATTCATTATATCTCCGGAACGTTTGCCGCCTGTATTTTTCAGCATCCCATAAAGCTTATCTTCCCCGAACATCTCTTCGGATTCATTCATGGCTTCAGTAATTCCATCCGAAAAGAATGCAAACAGATTTCCGGATTTGATCTGAATCTCTTCCTCGACTAAGGTCTTTTCAAAAATTAATCCTTTCTCTAACCCTATGCCGATTCCTTGCGTCCTGTACGATTGGACAGTCCCGTTGGTAGCAAAAAGCACGGGCATGTGCCCGGCTCTGCAGAATTTAACCGTTCTGTTTTCCATATCGAACAAAGCAAGGGTCATCGTTACGAACCAGTTTCTTTCAATGCTTTCATAGAACCTTTTATTTATCTCAATCAGGATTTCTTTGGGTGATTTACCCGGGGTGCAGGCGAGCTGGATCATTGTCTGCAGCTTAGTCATATAAAGAGATGCCGATAATCCCTTGCCCGAAACATCGCCGACAACAACAAAGAGCTTTGATTTTTCTATTATTATAAGATCAAAATAATCTCCGCCTACCTGCATTGCCGGGATCATTTCTCCGCAGATGTCCAAGCCGCTGATATCGGGTATGCATTTCGGAAGAAGGCCCTGCTGTATTCTCCTTGCAAGCTCAAGATCCCTTTCAATTTTATTCTTCTCGGCTTCCGTTTTATAAAGCCTTGCATTTTCAATTGCAATTGCTGCCTGGCTGGCAACAGCCGACAGCAGCTCAAGATCCTTACCGGCAAACTGGGAACCCGAATGCTTCAATCCAAACAATAAGAACCCTACAATCTTTGTATTAATTACCATCGGGATGATAGTATAAATATTTTCCCTGATTAACTGCTGTGCATTTTCGGGAAAAGCAGTAATAAAATCCTGCTGATCTATTGCCGCATTTTCCGAAGCAAAGGATCTTGTCTGTATATGTTTAATTAAAGGTGAAATAACGGTGCTTTTTTCCGCTTCAATTGAAAACCCGGGATGGGTAATCCCAATGCTTCTCGCAAGAATATAATTCCCTGTTCCCGGATCTTTAATGAGTATGCCGAATGTTTTCAGGAGCAGAGCGTTTACAAAGGTTTCCTTCATCGAATCTAGAATTTTTTCCATTCCGACCAAAGTCGGAACTTCATTGCTGAACTTCACAAGCACTTTTTGATATGCAAACTGCTCCGGGTAAAACTTTGCGGTTATAAAATCCTGGAATTTATCCTTAGTCGACTGGAATACCAATGCAAAAATTATAAAGAGTACTGCAGCAATTATTCCCTGGTATTCCTCTGCTCCTGTAATAATCTTGCTCAGTTCCTGGCCGATTACATATATCGCAAAGAAATAAATTGCGGCAACCGAAAGAGTCGCTGATCCGTATATTATGGTGTTTTTTACAACCAGGCTTACATCCAGCAGCTGGTATTTAAATATTGCATAAGCAAATGCAAGCGGAAAAACAATAATCAAAATTACCGGCGCATAAAATTCCGGTGAATTAAAAACCGTATCGGTAATAGCAGGAGCAATAACGGCGGTGTAAATAGCGGCAAGCAGCGCTAATGAAAATGCGCCCAGAATTATTCTAATCGGTTTCTTTTCTTCAGAGGTTTTTAGATGCCTGTAGCTTATAATTAACGAAATGTACGCAATAAGGTTTCCCAAAAAGAACATAAAATGAAGAAATACTGCTATACCCTCGAATACCGGGAGAATATCTCTCCTTGACATAAATGATGCGAACATGGCTAAAAATGAAAGTATACATATGATCCCGGGGATTAAGAAAATTAAAGTTTTTATCCATTTCCTTTCCAGAAGCTTGAAAGGTTTTGGGAAATTCCAGAAAAAATAAATAGTCAAAAAAGGAAGGTAGCTGTAGCTCAAAGTCCACATGTAGCATAAAAGGAGCAGCATCAATCCTTTGAAATGAAATTCAGGTAAAAAAAAGAGAGTCTGCAGCAATACTGCCATCGAGGCCAGAACGGATGTAGCACCTATCCCATAAAATAATTTTTGAACAATCCCGTCAGGCTTTGCCGTTAAAACTATAAAACCGATCAGCAGCCAAAAGAATCCGATTAAACCCAGAGCAAGATGGGGAAAGGAAAAGAACTTCTTTATCAGTACAAATACTGTAAGAATTTTACCATTCTTCTCGATAAGGTATTTTGCATAATTCCCTGGAGTAACTCTATTAAGAATTCCTTGTGCAGTAATTCCGTTTGTAACAGCTACATCATTAATTGCCAGAAGCTTGTCTCCGTTCCTGATCCCGGCATTCCATGATACCCCGTCTACTTTTACGAATTTAAAAAATATTGTTGTTTTTTCTGGCCCCGTTCTCTTTGTTACCCATAGGCATTCGTCGTTAGATACAATATTGACATTAAGGACAAAGTAAATGCTGACTAAGGATATTGCCAGGAGTAAAACCGAAACCGCAATTATTAATCTCTTCCTGTTCCTTAAATAATATTTTTTTATTCTTTCCATCTGGAAATCCGGTATGAACTCGCGAATTTTTACTTAAGAATAAGCCAAAATTAAAGATTTTATCTCTTTATTAATGTGTAAAAACTTAATTTATCCTAGAATTCTTAATTATACGAAAAATGGAGATGTTAATAGTTAATCCCGCCGGTTCGGGACAGGTAGTTCATCGTAAATCATCTTCCGGATCAACTATTAATTTTTAAAGATTAACATATAAAATATTTTTAGTATTGACTTTTTTAATTTTATAAATATGCAGCTGGTCTGAAATGAATTCTTATTTGACTTTTAATACCAGCAGTGTCAGATCGTCGGACTGTGCGGTACCGGCCGCAAAATACTGAACTTCCTTCTGAATTTTAACCAGAATATCCTGTGCAGAGTTTGGTGCAGAATTTACCGCAAGTTTTTCCAGGCGCTCTTCCGAAAACTCCTCGCCTTTGTCATTCATCGCCTCGGAAATGCCGTCGGTGTATAATACAATTGTATCGTTGCTCTGAAGCTGAATGGTTTCTACAGAATAGGGGATCATCGTCTTCATTACTCCTAATATCATCCCGCCCTTATCGAGCTTTGTAACTTTCCCGCTCCTAATCAGTAGCGGATGATTATGCCCTGCATTGACATAGGTGATAGTCTTGGCATTTCCGTCAAGCAGACCCCAGAAAAATGTTATAAATTTTCCATCTGTTATGTTTTCGGAGATAAGATCATTAATAAGTGCAGTAGCTTCATCAAGCCTCATTCCGTGTTTGCACGTTGTCTTAATAAATGCCTGCAGGTTTGCCATCAGAAGGGCAGCAGGGACTCCTTTCCCCGAAACATCTGCTATGGCAATGCAGAAGCTTTCCTCGGCAAGTCTGACTATATCATAATAATCTCCGCCCACCTGTTTCGATGAAAGATTCATTGCCGCAATTTCAAAGTTTTCAAATTCAGGTATCGAATGGGGGAGAAGATTTCTTTGGATGTCCCTGGCGATTTCAAGCTCTTCCTCCAGCTTCTGCTTCTCAAGAGCTTCAATAAAAAGCCGCCTGTTTTCAAGTGATATTATCGCCAGGCTCCCGACTGAAAAAATAAATTCGATATCTGCATCGGAATAATCTGAATTATTAATTCTTTTCCCTAAAAGTATAAGGCCTTTTATTTCTCCCTGCATCTGCATAGGTACAATCAACTCTATGTTCAACCTATCCAGCTCTTTGAAATTTTCTTCTATATCTTTTTTCCTTACCGGATTAAAGATTTCCGTATAATTATATTGATTTAAAGCTCCCAATAGTATTTCTTCGGGTATTTTGGATTCAAGTATATTGATTCCTTCCCCTTCAAATGTAACAACTGCAAATTTTGACACAAGGAACTGTCCTATTACTGAATAGACAAGCAGCTTTGCAACACGCGAACCTTCGGAAACCAATCCGAATTCTTTGCTTAACTCAAAAAGTGCATTCAGACGCTGTATTCTTGAATCTAAAACTCTGTTTACTCTTGTGAGCTCGTTGATGGTTAGGGAATTCTGAACAGCTGTTGCTGAAATGTTTAATATGGTTCTTAAAAATTCAATATCTTCATCGGTATAAGGAATCTTATTTAATTTTTCTCCGAGCCCGATAAATCCAAGGCAGTCGGTTGATGAACATATTCTTTCAATTTTAACTATACCGCAGGTTTGAAGAAACAGATTTAACGGTTTTTCTTTAAAAAACTCCTCTGTCAAGTTCTTTTCATAATTATTCCCTTTGGATCCGGGACTTTGAAAGGAAATATTAGGGAATGATTTTTTTAACTCATCTGAAATCCCTTTAACTGCGGTAAGTGTCAATCTGCCCTCTTTTTTCAACGCAATCAGACCCTTTGTGGCAAAAAACTTCCCCATGCAGGTCAGAAGAATGTTATTCAATATAAAATCCAATTCAAGGCTGGAATTGATTATCCTGCTGAACTCAACCAAAGCAGTCAGGTTCCTTTTAAATCTTTCAGGAGCGGAAGGATCATTCTTGGGATTAATTTCTGCGGAAGGTTTGGAGCTGATTTTAATCTCCTGATTAACCGGGGAAGCGCTGGTGTTTTTTGTATTTTCGTCGGTATGTTTCATAAATCAGGAGCCGGAGTTAACATATTTTGTCAGAAGAACCTGGTTGTATTTGCCTGGTATCGAGCTGTACTTCACTTCATCCATTAATGTCTTCATCAGGTACATGCCTAATCCGCCTACTTTCTTGTGCCTGTAATATTCCTGCAGATCAGGTTTATGAATAGTATTGGGCTGGAAATATTCCCCGTAATCGATGATGGTTATTATAATTTTTTTGCCGGAGTATTTCATCTTAATGATTATTTCCCCGTCGGGAAAGTATTTGTAGCTGTGCTTAATAATATTAGTGCATGCCTCATCAACGGCTAGGATTATATCTTCGGTTACATTTGGAGCAACGCCTATTTTTCCGACCAATGAATTAATAAATTCCCTTATCTCCGAAAGATTTTCGGTCCGGCTTTTCACTACCATTTTATTTTCCAGGATATTTTTATTTTTCGTATTCAATTTTAACCGCTGCTCAGAATTTTTTTACTGCTTCATCTTCCGTCTTAAATATTTCGTACAAAAGAGGGAATCCTAAAAGATCGAATATATTGTAGACTTTTTCATTCATGCTGGAAAGCTTAATATCGCCGTTATTTTCCCGGATTTTCTCAATAAACGCCATAAAAACACCAAGCCCGGCACTGCTTATATAACTAAGCTCTTTAAAGTTTGCTACTATTCTATACTTTCCTTTATCAATAAGTTCCGAGAAAGTATTTTCTAATACGGGGGCGGTATGAGCATCCAGAAATCCTTTTAAATATACGATGCTTATATCGCCCTGGTCTTTAACTGATGCATTGAATTCTGCCATTCTTTAACTCCGTCATTTTTTTTGTCTTTCCATTTTAGTATTACTAATGTAATGTCGTCGTGCTGTGAGATATTCTGAGAAAAAAGGGTCACCTCCCTTATTACCCTGCTTGAAATCTCATCGGCATCCTTGCCCGAACTTTCCATTAGAATTCTTTCAAAATACTGGTCTCCGAAATCCTGCATTTGCAAGTTTTTGGCTTCTGTAATCCCGTCGGTATAAAGTATAATTGTGTCGTTTTCTTGTAAATCTATTTTTATTTCTTCAAGGCTATCTTTGAATCTGTCGGAAAAATCCAGGCCAAGGCCGAGGCCGTTAGGCCTTAAGTTCTCTATAACATTCTCCCGCAGCAATAAAATCGGGCAGTGCCCGGCCCGTGCAATCTGGAGCTCTTCTTTCCGGAAATCAATAATACCGTAAACCGCACTGACAAAATTTTTCCTTTCCAATGTCCT
This sequence comes from Ignavibacteriaceae bacterium, assembly GCA_035542335.1. Taxonomy (GTDB): domain Bacteria; phylum Bacteroidota; class Ignavibacteria; order Ignavibacteriales; family Ignavibacteriaceae; genus DATKLQ01. The sequence goes on from DATKLQ010000340.1 coordinate 11,019, forward strand.
TTTTAATATTTCATTTGCCTGGATCAATATTTCTTTCGGGCTGGAGAATGAGTGGCCGGCCGCCGGATTCCCTGCACATGATCCGGACAAGCTTTCAAATATACCCTTCAGCTCGGCCATAATAAAAGCCGCAGAAATTCCCTTTCCCGAAACATCCGCAACAATAAAGCCCATCCTGCTTTCATCTATCTCGAAGAAATCATAATAATCGCCTCCAACCTCAAACGCGGGAATAAAAACAGAAGCGATTGAGAGTTTATCGTGGACCGGATT
>DATKLQ010000341.1:0-2875 GCA_035542335.1 Ignavibacteriaceae bacterium
GGCTGCGAAAGGAGCGCAGCATAAGGAACAATAAAGTGAAATACAATTAAAGCAATAGAAAAATATTCCCATCCTCCGTGCCACCGGGTAAGAAACCAAAAATTCTCCTCGGGTAAATCCGCATACCAAATTAAAAGGTATTGAGAAAAAGCTATATATCCCCAGAAATTAATAAATGCAAAAGTAAGAGCACCGAGGGAATAAAGATGCTCATTGTTCATCTTCGGATGAAGATATCCTTTTTCCATTAAAAGAACTACGAGTAAAGTTACCGCAGCGAGCGCCCCAACTACAGTTCCCGAAAAGAAATAGACACCGAAAATCGTGGAGAACCAGTGGGGTTCAATGCTCATGGTCCAATCAACTGAAGCGGCAGTAATAGTTATTGCAAATACAGGCATAAAAATTCCGGATAAAATAATATTTCTTTTAGTTAATGATTGATCTCCGTTTATATCCTGTTTTTCTGAATTCCTGTTTAATAGATAATAGAATATTATCCAGATTATAAAAACGCCGAATACCCGGATTAAAAAGAAAGGAATATTTAAATAAGCAGATTTATGCTGAATCAATGCATCTTTTGACGAGGCTTCTTTCTGAGCCCACGGAAAAATCTTATCCGTATTAAATATCAGAGGCAGAACCAAAATGATCAGAAGAGGAGTTACTGAAGCTAAAAATTCCACTACTCTTCTGATTGGAACACTCCAATCCGCTCCTGTTATATATTCCAAAGTGATCAGGAACAGTGCTCCGACAGCAATGCTTAGGATGAACAGGAAGGAGACAAGGTAGCTGTAAAGTGCCCGGCTGAAATCGGTAAAAAAACCGAGAAGACCGAGTAAAACTCCGGCACCTAAAAGCAGCCATCCAATATTAATTAATTTTTCAGGTAAAGGTTTCTTAATATAATCTGACATAAAGGCCCTCACCCCCACTCTCTCCCAAAGGGAGAGGGCTGGTGTTGGGGGTTTATTTTAATTTTTTATCTATTTTTTATTTAAATGAACAATCACCGGGCACAGATTAATAATCTGTGCTACCGCTTTTTAGTTGTTATTGTTCTTGCAAATTCCAGGTCGCTTTCTTTAGCATTTTTTGCCCGCTGAAGAACGCGTATATAATTTACAATAGCCCACCGCTCATCTCTGGTAATCTGAGATGCATAAGAAGGCATGATATTCTGACCGTTCGTAATTACATGATAAATCCTGCCGTCGCTGAAATTTCTTGCCCTGTCGGTATGGAGAGAAGGCGGATTCGGGAACTGCTGGTTAAGGCGGGATGTTCCGTCTGCATAATTACCGTGGCAGGGGCTGCAGTACGTAAGGAATTTTCTTTTGCCGAGTTCAAGGTTTTCTTTTGTCGGCAGAAGAGGATTTACGAGTGTTTTCACGGGCTCGGTTTGCCCCGGATACGCGTAGGGTATAAAACCCCTTGCAACCGTGCCTTCGACCGGTGTCCTCATTCCAAAATGATCCCCAAAAAAATCGCTCTTTGATTGAACATAAATTTTATTCTGCCAAAGCATGAAATCAAAAGGAGGCAAATACATTAATTTGTTTAAGGTTATATAGGTTCCGCCGGAAACAAGCGCCGCAACAATTGCTAAGAAGATAAGAAACTTAGGCTCGAAGAGTGCATAAGTTTCTTTTAACTGGTAATAAACAGGTTCGACATGCTTTCCGCCTAACTCTTCCAGCAGATCACCGGCTCTCTTTTCATCAAAATGTTTGTCGGAGGCATAGATACAAATTCCAAATTTATCCAGAGACACCGCTTTCATATATGAAGTATCTATCAGCGGATGAGTATTTTGGGGATAATTAAAGAAGAAAGTGAGCATTCCGATCACCGTCGATAGAGTAGCCAAAAGTACCGTCACTTCAAAGGTTATGGGGATATAGGCAGGAAGGGAGAAGAAAGGTTTGCCGCCGATTATCAGCGGGTAATCCATTGCCATTGCCCAGCCCATAAATAATAGGGCAAAGAGTGCTCCGGATAATCCAAAAACCAAAGTGATATACCCGATTTTAGAAGATTTAAGCTTCATTGCCCGGTCCATTCCATGGACAGGATATGGAGTATTTACATCAAAATCCTTATACTGCTCCGAGATTTTATCGGCAGCGTGTATAATCGCATCGGGAGTATCGAAGAGCGCCGTAATACCGAAAAGTTTTTTGGTTCTTTCCGGTTCGACAGGTGCTCCCGATAATATATTAGACCTGAAAAATTTTTTAATTCTTTCCATTAACCGCTGACCCCGATATTTGCTTCTTCTCCGCCCCGTCCCGATATAGTCGACGCAGAACTATGCAAAGAATGATGAGAAGGCTGTGCACCGTCTGATACTGCTTTTACTTCTGCGATAGAAACTACCGGAAGAGTTTTTGTAAAGAGGATTACAAAAGTGAAAAATAATCCGAAGCTTCCTATCAGAATACCTATATCGGTAAGAGTCGGACTATACATTGCCCAGCTCGAGGGAAGAAAATCACGGTGGAGAGAAGTAACAATAATTACAAACCTCTCAGTCCACATTCCTACATTTACAAGGATGGCTACTGCAAGCATTACCGGGATAGATCGTCTCATTTTTCTTATCCAGAATAACTGGGGAATCAAAACATTACAGCTGATCATTGTCCAGTAAGCAAAGGAATAGGGACCTAAGGCCCTGTTTATAAATGTAAATTGTTCAAAAGGATTTCCGCTGTACCATGCTATAAAAAATTCCATCATATAACCATAACCAACCATCATCCCGGTTGCCATTAAAATTTTATTCATTCTTTCCATATGAGTTATTGTAATGATATGCTCAAGATTGAAGAGCTTTCTTACAAAAACCAATACAAGAACAACCATA
>DATKLQ010000342.1:0-4470 GCA_035542335.1 Ignavibacteriaceae bacterium
AATTAAAAATTCCGTAATAGGAGACCTTCTTATGGAAATCCAGGAAATCCTTCAAGAAATTATTCTCCCCGGATTCCGTCAGGATCTTTTCGACGAAAGAAGTCACCGCTTTTTCATATTGTTCCTGCGGACGCGACCAGCTTGAATGAATCTTCGCTTCGCGGACGGCTTTTATCATATATTCTTTTATCCTGTTAATATAATCCCCGGGATTATCTTTAGATAAAGGAAATGAGCCGATAATTGTCTGGTAAATAAAATATTCATCGTTACTGTCGGGATAAAAACCGGTATTCAAATGAGTCTTATATTTTTTATTAAAGCGGCTCCAGTTTTTTAATTTTAAATTCCATTCATCAGGCAGCTCCGAAAGCACATTCAATCTTGCCCGCACGTCTTCTCCTCTTTTTGTATCGTGGGTAGAAGTTGCATTCAGGGAATTAGGCCAATGCTTTGCCCTTTCAATATTAAACCGATGGAATTTATTCCTTGAAATGCCGAAGCTGCCAGGATCTCCCCCGACTTCATTCAGCGGGATGAACCTGTTATAGATATAGAGTGTTGTATCCTCGAATCCTTTTGCCATTAAAGGCCCGGTAAGCTGCTGAAATCTCATTATGAAATCTAAAGAATCTTCTTTCTGCTTCTCCGTAAAATGCTCTCCATAATTCATTAATAAAAGATTACCGATATAATTTAATTCGTTTATAAGCTGCGGATTTTCTTCTTTTACTTTTTCCACTACATAGGAAATGTATTTTCTATCGGCTTTGCGGTATGTTTCCTTACTTATATAGGTTCTGTAAACAGGGAAAAACGAGAGCAGCTCTTTTAAGGCTGACTTCAGGCCGTTCCTTGTTATATCAATTCCATAACGATCCCTGCTCGAAATATCTTCGATATATAATGCAAGCCTGTCAAGTTCTCCTGCCAGGCGTGTTTCAATTATCAATCGCTTCTTCGATATTTTTATATCTTCAAGTTTTGATTCAATGCGTGTGAACTTCCTATAAATTGCGGAAAATTTCTTTTCATTTTCTCTTCTGCAGAATATTCCGTTTACATAATTTGTAAAATCGTAGCCTGTAGTGCCTTCAATTTCCCAATCATTAGGGAGAGATTCATCCAAGTCCAAAATTTTTTCAACAATAAGATAAACATCTTTCGCCCTGCTCCTTAATAAATGCAGGTATCCAGGCGGATCATATAAACCGTCTACGTGATCAATCCTTAAACCGTTTACCTTATTTTCCTTGATCAATTTAAGAATCATCGAATGAGTCCTGTTGAATGTTTCTTCATTCTCCATTCTTAACGAGATTAAATCGCTTATATTAAAAAATCTCCTGTAATTGACCTCTTCGTTTGCTACTCTCCAGAAAGCTAACCTATAATGCTGCTGCATGAGGATATTATCCAGGAGATTAAAACTTTCCGGTATACCCGGTACGCCATTGTAAGTTTTGATGGTTTCATCCAGGGAGACTTTAATTTCTTTATTGTCGTTAACGATTTCCCAGAGCATTCCTTTCACAAATTTTATCTGATCATATCTTTCATCGAGCTGTTCGGCAGAAGGAAGAGATTTTAAGATATAAAGAACCCCGAGATACTTGATTACATCAGCATGATTTTTCCCCAGCTTGTTTTTAAGCTTATTCAGATTAAATGAAAGGAGATCGGCATAAGATTCCATTTTTAAGGGAAAGCGGTTGCTGAAGTAATTGATAAAAAATCCTTCCTGGTCGTAATTAAGTTTTATTTCACCGTTCTCCAGCGCCGCCTGGTAAAATTTTCCCAGCACCGGCGCAAGGACTTTCTGCTGCGATCTTCCGTGGTATAAAGTCCACTCGATATCAAAAAAATTGTAGTACCTCGACGAACTGCCGTTTTCGAAAAGATCTATAAGCATCTGGTTTTCATAGCTGTATGCCATATGATTCGGCACAATATCCTGAATCCATCCCATTTTTTCCTTGTGCAGTTCTTCAATCAGAGAGTTGAATTCATCGTCCGTGCCTACTTCAGGATTAATCTGGTTTTGGTCCACTATGTCATATCCGTGCATGCTTCCTTTGCGCGCTTTCATTACGGGTGAAGCGTAAATATCCGTAATGCCGAGCAGCGAAAGATATGATATAATCCCGGCTGCATTATTAAATTTAAATTCTTTATTAAACTGGAGCCTGTATGTTGAAGCGGGAATACGCATTTTAAATTACAAAATTACATGATTACAAGATTGCAAGATTGAAGACCACATTCTCTCTATATAATTTGAATGCAAAAAATTCGTAAAGGCAGCAAATTTTTTTGAATTGAATTTGAACTTGAACTTTAACTTTTCCCTCCATTTGCCATTTCCCATTTACCATTTTCCATCTTCAAGATATCTTAACCTGCAGATACTTTTCAATATCATATAAATGCGTCAGCCATTTCCTCGCGTTTTTTTCCCCCTTGTCTGCTTTTATCTTCATTTTCTTCAGATGAGCTTTGGAAATTAGGAATAAAATATTTTGGGCTTTCCAAATATCTAGTTCGACTCCGAAACTAGTGACCGTCTGCAGGGAAGCGACGATTTCCTTCATTAATTCGAGGTCTTGAGGATTATCGCCGAGCTGTTTCATTAATAAGTTTATCCTTTTGCTGCCGGCATATGAAATAGATTTTTTATCTAAGTTAACGGATAATTTTTTGGCTTCATCGGCGAGATGCATCAGGCGATCCGTATCGATTTTTTCATTATCTGCAAGAATTTTCCTAATATCGGAGTTTATAATAAACTCAACCGCAGTTACAATAGGAGTAGGCAGAGGCGTCTGCGTAACCACCATTGCGTTGATAATAGAATAATGATCCTCATAAATTTGGCGGAAGTAAAACTCCGTTTCATTTAAAGTATTTTTCATTATACGGTTAAATACCTTTCTTCTTTCATCCTTAAATAAATGCCATATGGAAAAGTTATTAGCCGGGAAATTTTTATTGAGGAGGCTGATAATTTCGGCTACATTAATTGTCTGGAAAGCGATTTTAATTTCGTTGAGCATTTTTTCAAATTCTTTTTGCCCTAGTGGCTCGCGCACTCCCCCGTTTATGTTATGATCACCCAAATGAAGAAACGCAAAAGTAACGGGCTTTTCTTCCTGAGTAATTCGCGATTTCAACACAGCTTTTCCAACTGCGGCCTTCTGTCTGCCGGCTTCAATTGTCTCATAAATTTCTTTATGCACTTCATAAGAATATATTTTTGTAACTTCATTATAATCCTCAAATAAAGAGGAAGCCGCATAATGAGCGGCGACCCTGTACAAATCTATCACCGAAGGTTTTACGTACATGTTATATGCATTTGCGGCATTTTTGATCTCCTCAATATTGCTCGGTGCTTTCTCCAACAGCTCCAAAAACCGCATGTCAAATCCGGGCATATGTAATTCCTTTGCAAGCTGGATCGCTCTTGCCGCATAAAGAATCACCTGCACTGTTTCTATTCCGGTTACTTCATCAAAGAACCAGCCGCAGCTAGTATACATAAGGAGTGCATGCCTTTGCAGCTCGAGCAGCTTAAGCAGCTTTATTTTTGATTCGCCGCTTAAACCGTTAAGTCCGTTCTCCTGTGTAAACTTGTTTATATTGGATTCATTTCTATCGAGGATTACCTTGACATAGTTATCTCTGAGCTTCCACATATCTATTTTGTTTTTCTCAGCGCTGCCGTTTTTTATAAATCCCTTTTCATAAACAGGTATTAGTGCATCTCTGAGCCAGTCAAGCGCATCACGCAGCGGTTTTCTCCATTCCTGGTTCCAACCCTGACGGCCGGAATTGCACCCGCAGTTGTTCCGCCATCTTTCTACCCCATGAATGCAGCTCCATGATGTATTTTCAATTATTTCAACTTCAAATTCAGGCGGGTGCTTCTCCAGGAACTCACCATAAACTGTAAACCTGGCGAGTTTATTGGATTCAATGTAATGGAGGCAATAAGCAAGGCCCATATCGCCATGCTTATGGTGATGCCCATAAGTCTCGCCGTCGGTTGCGATGTGGGAAAGCTGAGGATACTCGTCTTCTGTAAAAACTCCTACGAGCCTGTTGCCAAGGTTTTCACCGCTTGTAAGCAAATCGCCGAATGCTATTTCCTGTGAAATGGGACCGTCATAAAAGAATAAATTTATTTTTCTCCCTGAAGGCAGGCTGCAGATATAAGCTCTCTTCGGATCAATTTTAGCATCCTGTTCATCAATCCAATCCTCATCTCCAATCTTCCTGATTCTTTTAGCCTGTCTTGGCGCTAAGATGGTAAATTTAATTCCCTGTTCGGCCATTATATCGAGCGATTCAATATCCACTGCAGTTTCGGCGAGCCACATTCCTTCCGGATCTCTTTTAAACCTGTAACGGAAGTCTTCGATTCCCCAGATTACCTGCGTCCGTTTATCCCGTGAGTTTGCCAGCGGCATT
>DATKLQ010000343.1:0-5475 GCA_035542335.1 Ignavibacteriaceae bacterium
ACTAAAGAAAATCCCGGGGCCTGCTTCATAATAAATCTTCCGGCCCAAAGGAAATATCAATAAAAAATAATATCAATTAATAAATAATATTAATTCTTCAAGCCTTTTTTAAGTGATTTCTCGACTGCCTGCTTAAAATGCGAAAGATTTACCGGCTTATGAAAAACATATTCGACTCCTGCCAGATTGTATTCATCAACTAATTTCATATCAAGATCACTGCTTAACACAATTACAGGCGGCTTTGACTTTGTTGCAGCTTTCTTTAATTCCTGAACCAGGGTGTATCCGTCCATCAGCGGCATATGATGATCGGTGATGATTAGTGCAGGCGTAGATTGTAAAATCATTCCGAGTGCTTCCTTTCCGTTCGACGCTGTTTCGATAGAGTAATCGGGAGTAATTGTTCTGAGGATTTTTGAATAAAGCAGCCTGTCTGTTTTGCTGTCGTCTACCAGAAGTATATTGGCGGAAGCAACAGGAAGAGTGAATTTAAAATCGGCACCTTTGCCGTATTCACTTTCTACCGAGATTGTGCCTCCGTGCTTTTCAATAATTTCTTTAACCAGGGATAATCCAAGACCTGTCCCTTTTTCACCTGCAGTTCCTTCAGTGCTGAATTTGGCGTCTATCCCGAAGAGCTTTTTCTGGTTTTCTTCTTTAATGCCGATCCCCGTATCTTTAACCGAGAATTCAAAGAACCGTAGTTTTGCAGATGGAGAACCGGAAACGGTAATAACCCCTCCTTCTTTTGTAAATTTAACCGCATTTGAAATCAGGTTGTTAAAGACCTGGATGGTAAGCTGTTTGTCTGCAAAAATGCAGAGGTTTTCGTCAATAGTTGAAACCAATTTTATTTTTTTCTTAATTGCAGTTCCCACTACAGTATTGAAGCACTTCTCAATAATTTTCTGAACTTCAATCTTTTCCGGCTCAAATTTAATTCTGCCGGTCTGCAGCCTGTTCCAGTCGAGAAGGGAATTTACAAGTGCAAGCATAGAGCTTGAAGATTCCTGTATGAACTTTATATACTGCTTCTTTTCGACTTCGGAAAGGCCTTCATCGTTAAGGAGCAGGTCTGTAAAACCTAAGATTGAGCTGAAGGGAGTTTTTAAATCATGGGAAACAATCGAAAGAAAGCGATCCTTGGTTTCATTCAGCTTTACCAAATTTTCCGTTATCTGCTTAAGCTCTTCTTCTGCTTTCTTCCGCAAAGATATATCACTGGCCAGTCCGTAAATTTTTTCAATATTTCCATCCTTATTTCTTACCAGGTTTATTTTATTTCTTACCCAGATTACGTTCCCCTGCTTATTGATGATTCTAAATTCAAATTCATCGGAAAGCTTATTAGTAAACTTGAATATATTCTTCACCTTTTCATTAAAGATAGGAATATCATCCGGATGAATAATTTTAATAAACATTTTTCTGTCTGCCAGGAAATCCAGATTGCTGTAGCCGGTTATTTTCTCGATTGAAGCGGTGCAAAAGACCGGGCGCAGAAAATCGTTTGACTTATCGAATGTATACAGGCAATCGTCGATGTTCTCGGAGATATTCCTGTATTTTTCTTCAGATTCCTTAATTGATTGCTGCACCATTTTCCTTTCCGTGATATCTCTGATTAAAATTACGGTATAATAATACTCTTCGAATTTAAAATGTGAGGCGGAGACAGAGGCAAAGAAAGTAGTGCCGTCCGTCTTTTTTGCAGTAAATTCACATCTTGTTCTTTTCGAAGAAATTGCTTTATTAAAACAATCAAAAAAATGTATCCTGTCCGTCGGGGCAACCAAATCCATCAGATCCTTTCCTTCAATTTCCGAGCAGCTGCCCGCACCGAAAATTTCGGCAAAATGATCATTGCATTTAATAATTTTGTTCTGCAATTCAATTGCTATCCCGTCGTAAGCCGCATAAAAAACATTCTTGTATAGAGAAGCTTCTTTTCCTATTTTATTTTTTTCGGTCTCATCAATGAAAGAGCAGTTAATCTGCTTGACTTTATCTTCGCCTTTAAAAAACACGGGTGAAAAGCTGGCCTGGAAAATAAGTTTCCGTCCGTCCCTGGTAATAACCGGCAGCTCTATCCTTTTGCTGCGGGTAATTTTTGAGAAAGAAAGGTCAAACTCTTTGGAGATAGATGCTTTTGCCAGGTAATATGTATCAATAATATCTTTAATATTCTTGTTGATAAGATCATTCTCTTTATAATTCAAAACCTCTAAAAAATTCGGATTGGCAAATATGAAATTTCCGTCGGGGTTAAGTACGCAGATCATCTCGGGAGAATAAGTCACTATTTCCCTGAATTTTTCTTCCGCCGCCTTTAAGCTGCTGTCTTCGTCCGCCTTCTTGGTGATATCCGTGCAGAATACCACGGTATTACCGTTTTCATTTAAATTGAATTTTGCATCGATTATTTTTTTCCTGCCGGTGCGGTCGATAAAGATAATTTCCTCTTTGAATTCCTGCTGTCCGGCAAGCTGCTCTTTGATATAGAAAAAATTATTTGCATTCAAGGCCGGAACGACATACGCAATGGATTTCCCGAATATTTCAATTTTTGAAAACCCAAAAAGGTTTTCGGCTCCTTTATTCCAAAAAATAATTTTTCCCGAGTCGTCTGCCGAAAAAACTGCGTCGACGACCGATTCGGTAATAACCTGGTAATGCTTCAGTTCTTCAATGGCTTTCTGCAATTTCTCATCCCTCAGAATTTCATCGGTTTTATCGTCAAGCATAAAAGATAGGAACTGGAGCTCCCCGAACCTGCTTATCAGCGGTTCCACGGAGCATTCATAAATCATACTGCCGCAGAGTACTTCAAGCTTTCCCGGCTTACGGGATTCTTTTATTTCTTCTATTAATGATTTGAATTCAAGATCCTTTCCTAAAAACAAAGAATCGATTGAAACCCCCGAAAGATCTTTTCCTGACTTTGTAATATTTTTTATCCCTCTCCCGGTAAAATATTTTATAGCTCCTTCGATATCGGTAACAAAAAATAAATCGCCTGCATTATGGATTATTTTATCTACATAATCCGCAATAAGCGTTTTTTCTTTAAGCGGTTTTATCTCCAGGTCCTCAACTATTAATACTCCTCCCGCAAATTTATCCAGCTCGAACATCGGCGAACCTTTTACGTAAACGGAAATTTTCCCGCCGTCTATTGCTTTAATGCTTTTAATTTCTTTTTCAAATGAGTAGCCGCTGGTAAGTGCGAGAAGCTCTTCGCGGAGTGATCTTTCGGGAAATAATTCCCTGTACAAAATGTTGGAACCCTGCAGAGAGGAAAAGTCATAATTATATAAACCTCCCAGTCTGATTAGAATATCATTTATAAAAGTGATATTCCAATCAGCATTGAAAGTAATTATTCCCGCAGGAATATGCTCCAGTATTTTATTCAACTCATCACCGGAAGGTTGCCCTCGATTCTACAAACATCTTATAACAATTAATGTGCTATAAATATGATTTTTTTGTGATTTAAATATTTAATAAAAAAATAATTTGAAAATAGGCGAAAAACAGCCATTTGATAAAAATTTTTGAAGGATTTAGCCTGATTTTATTCTCAGACGGCTCATCTGTTAATGACCGTTTGTATCATTTTGATGAAAACCTTTCGGTGGATGCTCTCATATTATTACAGGTCTTCAATGATTATTTTGATTGAAGGGAGCAGTAATCCTTAGATCAGAAAAGTGAATTGTTAATCGTTAAGCGTACTCGTCCGATTAACTATTAACGCTTAACTATTAACTTTCCTAATCATTTAAATAAAGAATTTCACAAAATTTTTTTACCCGCTTGATGTTTTTTAGTAAATTTGAACCATCAACAAAATAATTGAGTCAATTGTTAGCCGGATTTTTTGCAAGGATCGGAAGATCAACAATTAAATTTTTCGAGGAGGTGGGTCAAATCGCCCAGCTGTTTGCCGGAGTTTTAAAAAGCTTCACATATATCCCAAAGAGCAGAAAAATTATATTGTTCCAGATGGAGCATATCGGGGTAAACTCTCTCCCGCTTGTTTTAATCATCGCTGTATTTACAGGTGCAGTTGCAGCATGGCAGGCTGCATATCAATTGAAAGGAATTGCGCCGCTTTCATTTTTAGGTGCTTCTACAAGCAGGGCAATTATCACTGAACTCGGGCCGGTGCTTACGGGTATCGTCATAGCGGGAAGAGTCGGGGCTTCAATCGCAGCCGAGCTCGGAACAATGAAAGTTACCGAGCAGATTGATGCATTGGAAATAATGGCAATTAATCCGGTAAGATATCTAGCAATGCCGCGTTTCCTTGCTTCAACTTTAATGATGCCGGTGCTTGTGGTTTTTGCAAATGCGATTTCGGTTTTGGGTGCATTTATTGTCTCAAATTATTTCCTTGGTGTTTCATTTGCCGTATTCTTCGAATCGGTAAAAAGATTTTTTGTGATTCAAGATCTTATCTCCGGCTTAATAAAAACTATTTTCTTCGGAGGTGTTACTGCCCTGCTCGGCTGCCATATCGGGTTCAGAACCGAAGGAGGCGCCGAAGGGGTAGGGCTGTCCACTATCCGCTCATTCGTCCTTTCCGCAGCTCTGATTCTTATACTTGACTATGTTCTGTGGATGCTTCTATTCTAGAAATTCCAATACTCAAAAACCAAATTCCAAATAATATTCAATAAACAAATTACAAATCACAAACCTCAAGGAAGAGGAGATTGAGAATTGAATATTGAACATTGAACATTGAATATTGATCATTATTTGTTGTTTGTCCGTCGAAGACGAAATCTCGCCAAAGGCGGATATTTTTTTATTTGTGATTTCAAATATTACTTCTGTTTTTAAATTCCAATTTCCGTATCTTTAAATAGTTTCCCACAAACAAATCAATTATAAAAAGATTTTTATGTTTGCCTCCATTATATTTTGATTAATATTTTTTGAAGCGGGGGCGGCTCCGTTCTATAATTCAACCCTAACACCGAAATCGAAATTCATTCCGTATCTGAAAGCTTGATAAGTCTTCCATGTTGTCGGGGGATTATCAGCTTTAAAAAACCACCTAAACAAATCTGCTTCATCAGAATTAGTAATGTTATTTAGGTTAAGAATTATTGAAATTTTTTCAAATAATTGTTGTTTCACTGCGATATCCAGCCTTGATAATTTATTCTCCTTTACCTGATAACTATCCCAATATCTATTATAATCTTTAATCGATTCATCCTGATAGAAGTAAGAAATTCTAAATGAGAATCCATCTAAATCATAACCAAGTATGACATTAGCAAAAAACGAAGGTATATAGCTAAGCTTCTGTTTTTCGAATAATAATATATCTTCCGGTCCTGAAGTGTATATTTGATTCACATTTAATTTCCATGTTTCCGAACGAAGGAAAGTGAAATTGTAATCTAGAATAATATTTTTAAGAAGTCCCGGGAGATACCTGAAATTAGCCAGGTG
>DATKLQ010000344.1:0-5670 GCA_035542335.1 Ignavibacteriaceae bacterium
TTCCCTGTTTACTTTTATTCAATTAGCATTTTTAACGGTTGTTACTTTCAATTACAAAAAAGGGAAAAAACTAAGCAATCGAATACTCTCCGGATTTCTGTTTTCGAATGCTTTATTAATCGCTCAAACCTTTCTTACACATTCACAATTGATTGCAAATAATAAATTCACAATAATTTTCAGCATAGGGAATTCATCCTATTTCCTCCTGGCTCCATTTTTGTTCTTATACATTCAATCACTTTGCTATAAAGAATTTAAGCTTAAGCCGGTTTATCTTCTCCACCTTCTTCCTTTTTTCATTACATTATTATTTTTTTTATATGTGCAGTACACTCCACTTAATACAAATCATCAATCTCTCGGATATATTGAGTACCTAAGCCACCGGATAATTCTGCATCTGCAAATATTTTCATATCTCATGGCATCTGCAATTCTATTAATCCGTTACAGGATTAGGCTTAAAGAGCTTTATTCATCAATAGAAAAAATTGATTTGTCCTGGTGCAACCTGATTCTTCTGGCGTTTGCCGTAATGTGGTTTCTCGATCTCTCAAACTGGTCTCTCGGATTACTGCATCTATCCTCCGGTTCGCTCTCTCACTGGATGTTTATTTCTTCACTGCTGATTAATTTAATGTTCACGCTTGCGGTTGCATATAAAGGGCTTACTCAATCCGAAACTTTCCTTGGAATACAAACGTACGGAAAATATTCGGCTTCGCGTTTAAAGCATTCGGATTGCGAAAAGATTATAGAAAGATTAAATCTATTGATGCTGAATGAAAAACCGTTTTTAAATCCTTCCATTACTGCAGAGGATCTTGCTCAAATATTAAAAATTCCTCCTAAGCATCTTTCTCAGGCTGTAAATACCTGTTTAAATAAAAATTTCTTCAATCTAATTAATTCCTACCGAATTGAAGAAGCAAAAAAACTTATAAACTGCGGGAAATACCAAAATCAAACCTTACTGGCACTTGCGTATGATGTCGGATTTAATTCAAAATCAGTATTTAATGCCGCGTTCAAAAAATATGCAGGAATAACTCCAAAGGAATTCAAGAACCAGCCTGCTCTAAATTAAAACTTAGCCGCTAATTATCACGAATTACACGAATTTATTTTTTCTTAAAGTAGTAGAAATAGCAGAAGAGAAAGAATAATTGAACAAATTTCTTTTAAAATATTCCTTTTGATTTTTTCCTGGATATGTGCTAAGTGAATTAGTGAAATTAGTGTTAATTCGTGGCTATTTTCCTGAATTTTTAAGAATAAACTTGTCCTAAATCCGGAATTCAGACGATATATCAGTTTATCTATAGTAAATTTTGTTCAAAATAATATATCAAATAATCGGAATCCTGTAATCGATTACTAATACTGGATTATCCAAAAGGTTTTATTAAAAAAGCAAAAATGAAATGGAGTTCTTAATATGAACAAGATTTGCATACTCTTTTTTTTAATGATGATTATAGTCTCAAGTCCGTTTGCAAAGATCATTAAAGTCCCCGCCGATCAGCTGACTATCCAGGAAGCAATTATTTCTTCTGAGGATGGAGATACGGTTGTAGTTTATCCAGGGACCTACTATGAAAATATTAAATTCATGGGGAAGAAAATTTTGCTTACCAGCCGGTTTTACGAAACCGGCGATTTGGACTATATTCTGTCTACAATTATTGACGGCAGCCAGCCAAAACATGCAGACACCGCAAGCTGTGTTCTTTTTATTAATCATGAAGATTCAACGTCTATTTTGCAGGGATTTACAATTACAGGCGGGAAGGGAACAATCTGGCGCGATGAACATGGCGCCGGAGATTACCGTGAAGGGGGCGGAATCCTTACAGCGTCTGCTTCACCGATTATCCGCTATAACCTGATTATCAGGAATGAAATTGTAAATAGAACCGGAGTGAACAGCACCGGAGGCGGAGGTATACGTTCCGGCGACGGAAATCCTAAAATTTTGAACAATATTATTACGCTTAATACTGCACGGTATGGTGCCGGAGTCGTATTAAACTATACGGGAGCTGCAGTAAAAAATAACCTGATTACCTATAATAATGGAGGTGAAGACTACGGCGGCGGGGCTTTATGGATGAATCATGACGGTGCAAAAAGTAAAGTAATAGAAAATAATACAATTGTAAATAACCCGGCCAAAGGGGGCGGAATATATGTCTACCAAGGATCTTCAGTAGTCCGCAGCTGCGTTGTATGGGGAAATACTTCTTCCTCCGCTGCACAAATAGGGGTAAGGTCGGGCGGACCTGTAGTATCTTTCAGTGATGTTCAGGGCGGAAGAACAGGTATCGGCAACATTGACTCCGATCCGCAATTCGATGATGATTTGTTGTTCCATCTCAGCACCGCATCTCCCTGTGTGGATTCCGGAGACACTGCAATAATATTTAATGATCAGGAAGATTCTCAATCACCCGGTTTTGCAAGAGCACCATCGCTCGGAGGGCTTCGGAACGACATGGGAGCTTACGGTGGCCCGGGCGCATTTGAATTCCCTTTGTACAATCCTCCGACTGAAGTGCCTCATTCAGGCACTCTTCTTCCGGCTAAATTTAAATTAGAACAAAATTTTCCGAATCCGTTCAATCCGGCGACGGCAATTGTTTATTCAATTCCCGAAAGAGCATTTGTATCTTTAAAAATAATAGATGCACTGGGTAAGGAGGTAGAAAAATTAATAAATAATTATCAGGAGGCAGGAAGTTACAGAATTAACTTTAATGCAGGCAATCTTTCGAGCGGAATTTATTTTATTAAGCTTCAAGCAGATAATTTTGCCGATATTAAAAAATGCATTTTGATTAAGTAAAAGTTTAATGGAGGCGGGATTATTCAGCCATTGAAATGAATATGAATGAGCAATAGATGAAAAAGAATAAATTTAAGATTATATTAGTCTTCGGCCTCGGAGGTTATAATATTGAAACTTAAATATTTTTTTTCATTAAATAAGATCTTTTATTCCGTACTCCCTTTTATTTTTTCTTTTTGTACGGATAATAATCCTTCCGGCCCCGACGGCTCTCCAAGAACCGGTGATGAGCGTGCCGATAAGAAAGGAATCACTCAAGTATTTGTTCCGGCCGGGTCTTTTATGATGGGCACAAATGATGAAGAGGTAAAAAATATTAAAGCCGAAAATCCTCCGACATGGATTATCGGGGAACTGCCGAGCGAGCAGCCGAAACATATGGTGCAATTAACTTCCGGCTATTGGATTGATAAGTACGAGGTTACTAACGAGGCTTTTGATGCATTTGTGAAAGACAGCGGCTACTATAAAATCCAGTATTGGTCTGATAATGGACAAAAATGGCTGAATACAAAAGATAAAGAAAAGCTGCCGATAACTTTGGGTAATGAAATACCAAATCATCCGCGTGTTAATGTTACCTGGTACGAAGCCGAAGCATATGCAAACTGGCGCGGCGGAAAATTACCTACCGAAGCACAATGGGAATTCGCTGCACGCGGACGGGACTCGTTGATTTATCCCTGGGGAAATAATTTTGATGGAGACAAAGCCAACGTAGTTAACAGTACCGGAACAACGGCAGCCCGTAATTATCCCGGCGGTAATAGTTGGGTAGGCGCTGCAGATATGGCCGGGAATGCTATGGAATGGGTGCAGGATTGGCTGGATGTAAATTATTACAAAAAAAATATTAATATTGATCCCCCTGGTCCGGACAACGGTGTAATTAAAATTGAAAAGGGCGGCTGGTGGGGGAGTAATAAATTTGCTGCCCGGTCGGCATATCGTCATTTCGAAGATCCGCCAACCTATTGTGATAAACATATAGGATTTAGAATTGTATCAAATAATTAAGATATTATTTCCCGGCATCTTTAAACAACGGTACACTCAAGCCGGGCAATCCCGCTAATCTCCGCAAAAATTTTATCCCCCGGGACAACCTTCCCGACTCCTGCGGGAGTTCCGGTAAAAACCAAATCTCCCTCTTCAAGGGTCATTAAAGATGAAATATATTTAACAAGCTGAGCCGGCCTGGTGATCATGTCCTTCAGTATGTCTCTCTGTTTTAATACTCCGTTTACGGTGAGGGAAATCTCTTCATTTAAGGTGAGATTATATTTTTCTTTCAGGATAAAATCCGAAACAACGGCTGAAGTATCAAAGCATTTCGATACTGTCCATGGATCCCCCTTCTTTCTATATTCATTCTGCAGATCTCGCAGAGTCATATCAAGACCTACTCCATATCCGATAATCGCTTCTTCAGCTTCCTGCTCATATGCATTTTTAAGTTCTTTTCCTATAAGTAAAAGAAGCTCAACTTCATGGTGAAGCATATTTGAAAAGCTTGGGTGCATTACATTTCCACCGGAATAGATTATTGCCGAAGCAGGCTTAAGAAATATTACCGGTTTTTCTTCAACCTCATTCCCGAGCTCTTTTGCGTGTTCCGCATAATTACGGCCTACACAGACAATCTTTCCAACGGTAAATTCTTTGCTGCTGTTTTTAATCTTAATCTTTTTCATAAGGTATTTTAATTATTTGAAAAGAAATTAATTAATAATTGAAAACTACAAAAAAGCAGGAAAGAAAAAAGAGTCTCCAGTCTGCAGTTTTTAGTAGGCAATAGGCAGTTAGCAAAATGAAGATGGATGAAAGATTTAAAAATTTAAAGATTAAAGAACCGTAACCTTGACACTTTGTACTCTGCTCTCTACACTCTGTCTTATACTATAATAAATGACAACAAAATGACTATCATTGAGCAACTGAATGACGGTAAATTAAGAAAGGGTCTCGCTTTCTAAAAGTGTTACTATCTTTGTATAAGATAGAAAATTGAACATCAAATCAGAAAGGAGACCCACATGAACATAAATAAAAACCAGAAGAATTACCAGAATCAATACGATTACTATATAGCAATCGATTGGTCGGTAGAAGGAGCAGCAATAGCCAGGATGCGCTCAAACAGTCTAAGGCCGGTAGTAAATGATATTGATTCAAATATCAAAGTAATCAGAGAATATCTAAAAAACCTAAAAGGTAAAAAGATATTAACCCTTGAAGAAACCACAGGAGCTCACTGGCTGTATGTAGAACTAAAAGATAGTGTTGATAAAGTTGTTATCTGCAATCCATCCAGGAACCGGTTGTTGGAAGAAGGATCGAAGACAGACAAAATAGATGCCGAGAAACTGTGTCAGCTCTTGAGAGCAGGACTGCTAAAAGAAGTTTATCATACTAACAATGAAGAAAACTATAGGATAAGGAAATTAGTAAGTGCCTATGATGATTTAGTAAAAGCTAAGGTCAGACTAAAGAATCAATATAGAGCAATCTATCGGTCGATAGGGTTAAAAAAGAGGCAGACAGATCAATATGATAAGAAAGATCAAATAATGAATTTTATAATAGACGATCAGCTATCAATAATGAACTTAATGGATAAGGAACAAGAAAAATTCGAAGAAGTCTTTAAAGAAACAATAAAAAACAATGAAGTGATAAGGTATATAAAGGAAATCTCAGGATTTGGCGAAATACTTTCTGTAAAGGCATATGGGATAATCATAGAGGCCGGAAGATTTAAGAACAAATACAGGATCTGGTCCTATAGTGGTTTAGTTAAGAACAAAAGAGAAAGCGGC
>DATKLQ010000345.1:0-6579 GCA_035542335.1 Ignavibacteriaceae bacterium
GAACAGAAGCAAGTTGAAGAAAAGCTGCAGGAAGAGCGGATTCTCCTAAAAACCCTTATAAACAATCTCCCCGACGGCATTTATATAAAGGATACAGAAACTAGAAAAGTTATATCAAATCCGGCTGACGTTAAAAATATCGGGAAGAAAACTGAAGAAGAGGTAATAGGAAAAACCGATTTTGATTTTTTTCCAAAGGAAATTGCCCAAAAGTGTTTTGAAGATGATCTGTTTGTACTGAAAACCGGGCAGCCGGTATTAAATAGAGAAGAATTTGTCTTACATGAAGATGGTGAAAAACGCTGGCTGCTTACCTCGAAGCTCCCCTTAAAAGATAAATCAGGCAATATTATCGGCCTTATCGGAATGGGTAAAGATATTACCAGGCAAAAGCAAATTGAAGAAAAACTTCAGCAAGAGCGGGTTCTTCTAAAAACTCTTATAAATAATCTTCCGGACTGTATTTATATCAAGGATATCAAAGGTAGGAAAATTGTTTCAAATCCAGCCGATATTAAAAATATGAGTAAGAAAAATGAAGAAGAAGTGATTGGAAAAAATGATTTTGATCTTTTCCCTAAAGAACTTGCAGAAAAATTTTTTGAAGACGATCAATCGGTACTGAAAAACGGACATACTATATTGAACCGGGAGGAATATGTCTTTAATGATAAGGGTGAAAAAAGGTGGCTGCTTACATCGAAGTTGCCAATAAAAGATCAAGCCGGCAATATTACCGGGATTATAGGAGTAAGCCGTGATATTACCGAACGCAAGCAAATGGAAGAAAAGCTGCAGCAGGAACGGATTCTCCTTAAGACTATTATAAATAACCATCCCGACGGCATTTTTGTAAAGGATTTGGAAACCAGGAAGATCATATCAAATCCTGCTCATGTCGAGCTTTCAGGGAAGAAAACCGAAGAAGAAGTGATTGGAACAGACGACTTTGAACTATTTCCCAAAGAACTTGCTGAAAAATTCTTTAAAGATGATCAATCCGTAATTAAAGACGGAAGGTCAATATTAAATCGGGAGGAATATGTCCTTAATGACAAGGGGGAAAAGCGATGGCTGCTCACCTCAAAGCTGCCGTTAAAAGATCAATCAGGAAAAATTATGGGTCTCGTTGGAATTAGCCGGGACATTACTGAATTTAAAAATGCAGAGGAAGCTATAAAAGAAGCTTATGATGAACTTGAACGAAAAAATTCTGAGCTTATAAAAGCTAACCAGGTTAAAAATCAATTTTTAGCTAACATGAGTCATGAAATTCGCACCCCCCTTAACGCAATAATAGGACTGACAAGCTTGCTTCTTGATACCCCTCTCAACAGTGAACAGAAAGATTTTACGGAAACCATCCATAACAGCGGAGATATTCTTTTAACTCTTATTAATGACATATTAGATTTTTCAAAGATTGAAGCACAAAAAATTGAACTGGAGAAACACCCATTCGAGCTTCGCACATGCATTGAAGAGGCGCTTGATATAGTAGCATCGAAAGCAGCAGATAAGGATCTTGAACTTGCATACTGCATGGATGAGTCATTGCCTTCTCAAGTAATTGGAGATGTTACCCGATTAAGGCAAATACTGGTTAACCTTCTTAACAATTCAATAAAATTTACGGAAGAAGGGGAAGTGGTAGTTTCAGTTTCAGGGCAGCTTTGCGATCATAACGGGTATCAGCTTAATTTTGCCATAAGAGATACAGGCTTGGGAGTTCCGCCGGAAAAGCAGGCAAAATTATTCCAATCATTCTCACAGGTAGATCCCTCAACGACACGAAAGTACGGAGGGACAGGATTAGGCCTAGCAATAAGCAGGCAGCTTAGCGAGTTAATGGGCGGATCAATGTGGCTTGAAAGCACCGGCATACCCGGCGAAGGTTCTACTTTCCATTTCACTATCTTATGCGAGCTTTTTGTAGAAAAACAAATTTTCCGCGATACTGCGGCTCTTGCTAAGAAAAAAGTTTTAATTGTCGATGATAATAAAACCAACAGGGAAATTCTTATTAAACAGACTCAACTGCTGGAAATGATCCCTACCGGAGCTCAATCCGGAAGAGAAGCACTTGATTTATTAAAACAAAATAATGGATTTGATCTGGCAATACTGGACTTTCACATGCCTGAAATGGACGGACTGAGGCTCTCAGGAGAAATACGCAAACTCGGAAATTCTAAAAAATTACCCCTTATTTTATTATCGTCATATGGATACAGGGATAAATCGGATTTTTCTACCTTCGCAGCTACATTGACTAAACCGATAAAATTATCCCATCTTCACAACGCATTGCTTACTGTAATGAAAAATAACGGCAGCACTCTAAAACATCATGAGCAGCCGATTTCGACATTCGATGCTGAAATAGGCTCTAAACATCAGCTCCGAATACTGCTTGCTGAAGACAATATAATAAACCAAAAAGTAGCTTTACGTTTCTTGGAAAGAATCGGTTACCGTGCAGATGTGGCATTTAACGGGAATGAAGTAATGGATGCCTTAAACAGACAGCTGTACGATGTAATTCTTATGGATATACAAATGCCTGAAAAGGATGGAGTGCAAACTACTTTGGAAATCAGAAAGGAAATACCTTCGCAGCGGCAGCCCAGGATTATCGCTATGACTGCAAATGCCATGAAAGAAGATCATGAAAAATATCTTTCGGTAGGTATGGATGATTATATTGTTAAGCCTTTCAAATTGGAAGAGCTGGTTAAGGCATTATTGGGAACTCCTCAAATATCCGGCTGAAAGAAAATTCCCCTAAAAAGATTTCATAATTCCTGTAATTAAAAGATGGTATTATCTTTTTTATAGGAATTGATTCCATATATTGAAATCTAAAAAACTCAAATCTTATGAAATATAAAATTTTAGGCTTAATAGGCGGTATCGGCCCGGAATCAACTATCGATTATTATAAAACGATAATCAAAAGATTCCGGGAAAAATTCTCTGCAAATGATTATCCTCATTTTCTTATTAATAATATTGATATGACTGAGATGCTCGGCTATATAAAAGAAAATAAATTAAATGATTTAACTGATTTCCTGGCAAAGCAGGTAAAGAAGCTTCAAGATGCCGGTGCCGATTTTGCAGCGCTTGCTTCAAACACTCCGCATCTTGTCTTTGATGATCTTCAAAAGAAATCGAATATTCCTTTAATAAGCATAGTTGAAGAAACTTTTAAAGAAATTAAGAAAAAAAATATTGGAAAGGTCGGTTTATTCGGCACATTATCGACAATGGACGGAGGTTTTTATCAGAAAACCGGGAATAAATATTTAGTCGATGTTTTAATCCCTGATAAAAAATCAAAAGAATATATTAATCAAATCTATTTTGAAGAGCTTGTTTTAGGAATTGTCAATGAATCGACAAAAAAAGAATTAAAAAATATTGTTTTCAAAATGAAAGATAAAGACCGGATCGAAGGACTTATTTTAGGCGGGACCGAATTGCCCTTAATATTAAATCAAAAAGATTTTCCGGATATAAAGATCTTTAATACGGCAGAAATTCATGTAGAAAGTATTTTGGAAAAAATGTTGAACGGCTGAAACATGCAAAATGTAAAAAATGATCCGGGAGGATCTTTCATTTTTAGAAAAGCCGAAAATGAAGATCGATTCGAGGTCTTTAAGCTTGTTGAAACTGTCTTGGCAGGCTACGGCCTGAGTATGGATCCGGAAGGAACGGATAAGGATCTTCTGAATCTTGATGAATCATATTTAAAGAACGGAGGCTGGTTTGAAGTTATTGTAGATCCTAGAAAAAAAATAATAGGCTCTTACGGATTATTCAAGATTGATAATGATTCATGCGAACTCAGGAAAATGTATTTGTACCCGGAGTTTCAAGGTTTGGGTCTTGGTAAAAAAATGCTGAATAAAGCTGTTTTAAAAGCTAAAGAGCTCGGCTTTAAAGAAATTATTCTAGAAACAAATAAGCTGTTAAACCAGGCAATCGGGTTATATAAGAAGTATGGATTTGTTGAATTTAACTCCGACCATCTCTCCGAACGCTGCAATCTTGCCATGAAACTAATACTGTAAAACAGACATCCTTATGATTACAAAATTGCAAAATTAAAAGATTACAATATTAAAAGATTTAAAGATTTAGAACAAAAATATCTTTTAACAAACCCGGCCTGGACACCGTTTTTTTTAGCCTAAAAATTAATTTTTCGTCGATTCAGATTAGTTACCTTTTTAATTATCTTATAAAAGAAATTTGATTAAATTAATTTCTGATTTCTTCTTCCTTAAAGGAAGCTCGGGATCGAACAATTTTTAATTTTTAAGATTTTAATTGCAATTAAATCCGCAATCCGAAATCGGAAATTCGAAATCCAAAGGGAGATTAACATGAATGAATCGTTAGTGGTCTTCGGCGGCTTCTTTCATCTTGGTTTTGCCGTCTTTCATCTTTTTTTCTGGCGTATCTTTAAATGGAAACCTGCCCGCCGAAGCGAATATTTCAGCATATTAGAAGGCGGGAAAGATTTAGCTTCACTCAGCTACATAAACAGAGCTGTAATGCAGATACTGAACCTCTGCCTGACATTTGTTTTTTTAGCAGCGGGATTTATTTCAATCTTTTATGCACACGATCTTGTCTCCACAAACCTCGGAAAGATCCTGATTATTTCTATTTCATTATTTTGGCTTATCAGGTTTATTGAACAAATTATTTTTTTCGGCCTAAGAAAAAAGTTATCGGTAATTTTATCGGTACTATTTGCTTTAGGATCAATAGTCTATATTGTGCCAATTATTTGAAGAATTATTTAAAATGCTAAAACCGAAACTTTTAATACTCGACGGCGAGTATTCCGTTCACCGTTTTGATCAATTCGAAACTATTCCGGGCATAATTTCTGAAAGCAGGTATTTCTGGATAAGCAGGACCGAGGAGGAATTGTCGGTTATTTGTGAATCTCATTTAAATTTAGAAAGCGACAAATGTGAACCTGACTGGCGGGTAATTAAAGTAATCGGTCCGCTTGATTTTTCTTTGATAGGATTAATAGCAGATATTACGGGAATATTGTCCAGCGAAAAGATCAGTGTGTTTACGTTATCTACTTATGATACCGATTATATATTGATAAAGAAATCGAAGCTGGAACAAGCAAAGGATGCCCTGATCCTCGCAGGATATGTTTTTTTAGATTAAGAAACCGCAGATTTAAATACAGACAGTGCAGAAAATTATTAACTGTATATGAATTTTCGAAAAGGATAAAAAATGCTCGCCCGGCTTTTTCATAAACCCGATTTTGGAGTGCTAATCATTAGAATTTTTTTGGGAGGAAGCTACATATTCATTCATGGCCTTCCCAAAATCCTCGGAGGCCCACTCAGGTGGCAGAGGATCGGCAGCGTAGCAAAATATTTCAATATTGATTTCTATCCGGCAGTATGGGGATTCTTAGCGGCATGCACTGAGCTTGTCTGCGGCACATTCATAGTGCTGGGATTATTTTTCAGGCCGGCTTCCGCTTTTCTAATGATTCTTATGGGAATAGCAGCCTATTCGCAGATTCATAGCGGGGATCCGGTGAGCAAAATTGCTTATCCTATCGAGCTGGGGTGCATCCTGCTTGGACTTATTTTCCTCGGGCCGGGAAGGTTCAGCCTCGATAAGGAGAGAAACATCACCACCTGAAGAGGAATTGCTCATTACATGCTCATACATTCATGCAATCAAGCTTTCATAGCGTGGCAACCCGGCAGCCAAGTTAACGTTAATCGTTATTGGTTAATCGGCAAACATTGCACCAATTAACTATTAACTTATAACAATTAACCAAATCTTGCCCAACCTTGCCTACGGCAGGCAGGTTCGGCAAAATATTACTGAGGATACATTCATTCACCCATTCATCCATTCATCCTTAGCGCGGCAAAGCCGGCAATCAAAAATGGAAAATGTTAAATGGAAAATGAAGATCATGCAGCCATGCCTTCATGCATCCATGCATCATGCCATGCGGTTTTGGCTTTGGAGGATCTGCTGACTAATGCCATTTAAAAATTTTAAGGCCGATTGAAAAGCTTATAACCCCTGTGGCTATTAAAATAAAAAATGGAAGCGTTATTTCCCTGAATCCTGCACCTTCAATAAAAATAGCTCTCACACCGTCTGCTAAAAGGCTGAGCGGAAGCAGCTTTATAAAGGAGATTGCCCAATCCGGGAAATTCTGGTAGCTGAAAAAAATACCTGAAAGTACTATCATCGGGGTTGTCACTGCATTTATCAATCCGTTGCCCACTTCGGTGTTTGCCGTTCTGCATGCGGTAAAAACCGCTATTCCTGCAAATGCAATATTCCCTGCAATGAAAATAAATATTAATGCCGGTATGCTTCCCTGGATTACAATTCCGAATACCAGGTAAGCAAACAGGAAAAGCAGGCCTGCCTCGACAAAATTCATGATTGTTCTTATAGTCATAAGGGAAATGAGGAAATGCGATTTCTTCATGGGAGTAGCGATCATTCTTCTCAGCAGTTTCCTCGATCTTTTTTCTATGAGGTTATAGCCGAGGC
>DATKLQ010000346.1:0-6676 GCA_035542335.1 Ignavibacteriaceae bacterium
TCATCTTACCGAAAAATCAAATGAAGAACGGATCGATTTTATGCTGGGGGAGCCGGTGAAAGATGCACCGCCTTATATCCGTTTTTTTAAATCTGAAAAAGATCTGCTTTCCGAATTCCTGGAATGGTTTAAAGAAAAGGATCCTGATTTTATAATAGGCTGGAATATTGTGGGATTCGATATTTTATTTTTGGAAAAAAAATGCGGTAAATTAAATATCAATTTTGATTTATCCAGAAATGATGGCAAGCTTGTTTTAAAGAAAAGAAAAATAGGCGGGTATTTTGTTTCAGTCTCCGGAAGAATAGTGATCGATGGACCTGCCGCACTTCGTGCTGCTTTCTTTTCATTTGAAGATTACAAATTGGAAACAGTTGCACAGGAAATCCTGGGAACCGGAAAATTAATCGCTCCTTCACACGGTAAAGTATTCGAGATTGAACGTTTATTTAAAGAGGACAAAATCGGTCTTGCAGAATATAACATTAAAGATTCGGAACTCGTTACTGCAATTTTTAAGAAGATCGGAATTATTGATCTTTGTGTAAAGCGGGCTCAGCTCTCCGGCTTGTTTTTAGATCAGCTTGGATTTATGAGCGCCGCTTTTGATCATTTTTACCTTCCCAGACTTCATAAAAGAGGATTTGCCGCACCTAATGTTAAGGACCTGGAAACTACGCAGCATTCTGCGGGAGGCCATGTCCTCGAGCCTCAGCCCGGGATTTATCAAGAGGTAATTTTGCTTGACTTCAAAAGCTTGTACCCGACGATTATCCGTACCTTTAAAATTGATCCTCTCTCCAGGCTCTTATCATATGAGAATCCGGTTCACACTCCTGACGGGTACAGCTTTTCATCCGCAAATCATATTCTGCCAGATTTTATCGGTGAGCTTATGGAAAAAAGGGCCGACGCAAACAGGAAAAAAGATAGACCTCTTTCCCAGGCAATAAAAATCCTTATGAACAGCTTTTATGGAGTAATGGGTTCATATAACTGCCGTTTTTATCATCCCGATCTTCCTTCTGCAATTACAAGTACCGGGAAATGGCTGCTCCTTGAATGCAAGGATTATCTTGAGAAGAACGGATATTTAATAATCTACGGGGATACGGATTCCCTTTTTATTAAACTTAAGGAAGGTGAAGCGGAGAATCCTGAAGCCGCAGGAAAAAGATTAGCCTCGGAATTAAACACCTATTTAAAGGAAAAGCTTGCCTCATCGTTTAGTGTTGAATCTTTTTTGGAAATTGAATTTGAGAAGTACTATTCAAAGTTTATAATTACTATGGCAAGGAAGGGAGAAACCGGAGCCAAGAAAAGATATGCAGGCATGCGCATCGTGGAAAATAAGGAAATTTTTGAGTTTGTTGGAATGGAATTCGTTCGTTCCGATTGGACAAAACTTGCTAAAGAATTCCAGATGGAATTATATGAAAGGATATTTACGAATAAAGAAATCCACGATTGGATAAGAGATATAGTAAACCGAATCAGGAAGGGAGAATTGAACGATAAGTTAGTATACCGTAAAAGATTGAGAAAAGATATGGCTGATTATACAAAGAACCTGCCTCCGCAGGTTAGAGCAGCAAGAATGCTGTCAACCGGTGAAGCAGTTGTAAGGTATATTATAACAAAAAGCGGCCCTGTGCCGGTTGAACTTAATCCTCGCAATATAGATTACCAGCATTACATCGATAAACAATTGAAACCGATTACGGATTCCGTCCTGGGGCTTCTTGGTGAATCTTTTAATTCAATTATAAACTCGGATCAGCTGAGCTTTTTCGATGATATGTAGAGAGGAGCAGAAAGACTCCGGAAGCCGGACACTTGATACTCGATGCTGGATATACGATGTTTTATCCAGAATCAAGTATCCAGAATCCAGTATCTAGAGAAAATTCACAGATTACAAGCTGGTGGTCTCTAAGAAATCCCCGATAATCCTGGTCAGCTGCTCAAACTCAATTAGGAAAGCATCATGGCCGTGAATCGAATTTATTTCCGAGTATTTCGATCCTGGAATCATTGAGGATATCTCTATTTGTTCGTTTGCAGGGTATAGGATATCCGTAGATATTCCGATATTCAGCGTCTTGGCTTTAATGCTTCCGAGAACTTCATCCATTTTTCCTCTGCCGAAGCTTACATCGTGGAGATCCATAGCCTGAGTAATATACAAATAGCTGTTGGCATCGAAGCGGTTTACCAGCTTTTCCCCTTGGTGAGATAGGTAGCTTTCTATCTGGAAAGGATTTTTTTTGTCGTAATAGTTCAATGAAGAATTTTTTTTCTCCCTGTCAAATTTTTGTTTAAAGGAGATATCGCTTCTGTAGCTGATTATTGCAATTTTCCGGGCAAGGCTTAAGCCGTTGAGCGGCTGTTCAGAATAATTTCCGTTATTCCATGCAGGATCATTTCTTACGGCATCTCTTGCGGCATTATTTAAAGCTATACACCATGACGAATGTTTTGCAGCGGTCGCAATCGGGATTATTGTATCGGTAAAATCAGGGTACATTACCGCCCATTCAAGGACCTGCATGCCTCCTAAAGATCCTCCTGAAATTGTAACTAGTTTTTTTACTCCCAGAGATTTTAGTAATTCATATTGAACTTTTACCATGTCTCTTACCGTGATAAGGGGCAGACCAAGATAAAATTTTTTGCCGGTTGCAGGATTAATGCTTGCCGGTCCGGTAGAACCGTAGCAGCTGGAAATAAAGTTGGAGCAAACCACAAAATATTTTTCAGTATCGAAAACCTTTCCCGGTCCGATCAGCGGATCCCACCAGCCGGGTTTCCCTGAAAACATTTTATTGTATCTGTCCAGAAATTCGCAGCTTTCGGAATTTTTAATTAAATCATTATTTAATTCTTCGTCGGAAATAATGCCGGCGGCATGTGCGTTCCCTGTAAGTGCGTGACAGATTAAAAGGGCATTCGTCCCTTCACTGTTCAGCTTCCCGTAGGTTTGATATGCTGTTTCCACGGGAGAAAGGAGACTGCCGCATTCTAAGACAAGCGGTTTATTTTTAAACAGTTCTTTAAAACTGGTTTTTGCGGTTAGTTCGACTGATTCGGTTGTTCTAGTTACCATGTTAAAATATTTTGCAAATAAAGAAAATCAAAAAAAATCTGTACTGCCTATATTTGGTAAATACAGGCAGCAGGATTGAACTTGAATCTTTTGGATTAACAATTTTTTTCGAATCCTTCTTTTTAAAGAATACTATTTTATATTTTCCTTTCAAACCGTTGCAGGAGATTTTACCGCAGCTTTAATGGCGATATCGAAATCTTCGATTATATCATCTATATGCTCTAGCCCGACGGATACTCGCACCATTTCCGGGAGAACGCCGGCTTCATGCTGCTCTTTTTCGGAGAGCTGCTGATGAGTAGTTGATGCCGGATGAATTACCAGTGTTTTTGCATCGCCCAGATTAGCAAGAAGGCTCGAAAGCTTAACATTGTTTATAAATGCTTTCCCTGCTTCAATACCTCCTTTAATTCCGAAAGCAAGTATTGATCCGAACATTCCTTTTCTCAAATATTTTTTTGCATTCCCATGAGACGGATGATTTTCAAAGCCCGGATACCATACCCAATCTATTTCAGGCTGTCTATCCAGCCATTTTGCCAATGAGAACCCATTCTGAGAATGCCTTTCCATTCTTAATGACAAGGTTTCCAGACCCTGCAGAAATAGAAAGGAATTAAAAGGGCTTAATGCCGGTCCAAGATCTCTTAATCCTTCAACCCTTGCCCTGATGATGAATGCAATATTTCCAAACTGCGATCCTTTTCCGAATACCTGATTAAAATTAATTCCATGGTATCCGGGTGAAGGCTCAGTGAAGATAGGAAAGTTCCCGTTTCCCCAGTCAAAGTTTCCGGAATCTACAACTACTCCGCCGATAGAAGTTCCGTGTCCTCCAATCCATTTTGTTGCGGAAGAGACTATAATATCGGCTCCAAATGCTATAGGTCTCGCAAGATACCCTGCAGCGCCGAAGGTATTATCTACTATTAAAGGGATCCCGTGCTTATGTGCTATTGCGGCAATAGCTTCTATATTCGGCACGTTTAATCTAGGATTTCCTATTGTCTCGATATATAGTGCTTTAGTTTTCGTGTCGATTAATTTCTCAAAATCCTCAGGATTATCACCGTCTACAAATTTAACATCAATTCCCAGGCGGGGAAAAGTAACTTTAAATTGATTGTAAGTACCCCCGTAAAGCAGACTGGTAGAGACTATATTTTCGCCTGCCTGTGCTATTGTGCTTATTGCAATCAGCTGTGCTGCCTGCCCGGATGAAGTTGCTAGTGCTCCGACACCTCCTTCAAGTGCGGCAATTCTTTTTTCGAATACATCCGTCGTGGGATTCATTATCCGGGTATAGATATTACCAAACTTTTGCAAAGCAAAAAGATCTGCTGCATGCTGGGCATCGTTAAAATTATATGAAGTGGTTTGATAAATGGGCACTGCCCGGGCATTAGTTGTCGGATCGGGCTGCTGACCCGCATGCAGCTGCAGAGTTTCGAACTTATAGTTTCGCTGTTTTCCGTTTGTGCTCATAGTATTATCCTTTCATTTAAGTTATTAAGAGTTCTTTAATATTTCTTATCAAACTTTATTTTTATAATCCCAATTACTTTTTTATATGCATAAAATGCTTTAAAACTAAAAAACCTCTTCGGGATTGATTACTCGAAGAGGTTCTAAAAAACATCTTCTCTCATCTTTCCCATTCCCGAAACCGGGAGGGCAGGAGGTAGCACCATGACCCCCGGTTATCCCGGAGCGGTTGCTAAGGTTTCGCAGGGCCTGTTCCCTCAACCTTTCTCGATAAGAGCTTTTTAATGATATAAAGAACTATTAAAAATCGTTTCGTAAAATAGCACTTTAATATCCTCATGTCAAGAACTTAAACATCTTTTTATACCGTGTATTAGCTTGGTCAACCGCAATTCAGAATTATTGATTTTTCATTTGGTTTTAATATAATTTTATCGGCAAAATGAATTAAAAATGCTGAAACAAATTAAATGGATCGAAAGAAAATTCGATTTTAATTTTCCTTCGGAAATCTTCTCTTCTGTTCTAGAAAGGTTCAGAGGTACCCCGGCAAGGCTGGAGGAATTAGTGAAAGGATTATCTGGAGAACTGCTTATAAAAAAAATAAATAATAAATGGTCAATCCAGGAACATGCCGGTCATTTATTTGATCTTGAAGAACTAGGGGAGAGAAGAATAGATGATTTCTTAAAACGAGCGAAGATTTTAACTCCAGCGGATATTAATAACCGGAAAACTAATGAAGCAAATTATGATTCAAAGGATATAAACGATATACTATTGAAGTTCAGGAAAGCAAGAGAATCAACAGTATCAAGGCTTGAAAAACTTAATGAGCGGGAATTGCAGATCACCTCAATTCATCCGAGGTTAAATCAGAAGATGAGAATTGTAGATTGGGTTTATTTTATGTGTGAGCACGACGATCATCATTTAACTTCTATTAGAATAATTTCGGCATCTAATTAAATATTTCATATTTTATTTTTAAAATTTTAGAGGAGGGATTCTATGACTATTTTAAAGCTTAATGCGAAAGGAGATTCCGTACGCCTGCTCCAGGAGCTGCTGCAGCAAAAAGGCTATGATGTTCCTGTGGACGGAGTATTCAGCAAGGGAACCGAGGATGCGGTAAAAGCTTTTCAGCTTAAAAATAATTTAATCTCCGATGGCATTGCCGGTATAAAAACATGGACAATTCTGCAGAATCTTTCAACAGATACTTTTGCAGCCATGCAAAGCAAGTATCTTTCCGAACAGGATTTAATTGATTTAGCCTCGCAGCTTGGTATTCCGGTTGCCGCAGTGAAATGCGTTTATGAAGTCGAATCGAGCGGACGAGGTTTTCTTACCGACGGAAGACCGAAAATTTTATTCGAGGGGCACGTTTTCTGGAAACAGCTCAAGAGCAAAAATATTGAACCTAAAAATTATATTCCCGGTAATGAAGATATTTTATATCCCAAATGGACAAAGGAATTTTATAAAGGAGGCCCTGCGGAATACGACAGGCTTGAAAAAGCAAAGAAGATACATGAAGATGCTGCGCTTGAATCTGCTTCATGGGGAATATTCCAGATTATGGGTTATCATTATCCTGAAGTAGGCTACAATTCTGTAAAGGATTTTGTCGATGCTCAATACCAGTCGGAAAGAAATCACCTGATGGCTTTCGGAAAATTCATTGAGTCTGAAGGACTTGTGAAGTATTTAAAAAATTGCGACTGGGCGAGATTTGCCTACCGTTATAACGGCGCAGGCTATGAAGAAAATAAATATGATTCCAAGTTAGCTGCGGCTTATAAGAAGTATTCTACTGCTGCATAAGCTGACGGGTATAGAACAAGTTAAAGTTTAATAGTTAATGGTTAATCGGCTGAACTGATTTATGATGAACTACCTGTCCCGGCAAGCCGACTTAGCGGGATTAACGATTAATCAATCTTATACAACTTCGCGGCTTTCTCGGCTGAAGTAACAATTCCTCTGATTAAAGCCGAACTGAAACCGTAGTGCTCCATCTGGTTAAGCCCTGATATTGTACATCCTCTTGGTGTTGTTACTTTGTCGACTTCTCTTTCA
>DATKLQ010000347.1:0-19717 GCA_035542335.1 Ignavibacteriaceae bacterium
CCCAGCCAATATTTTCATCAATAAAATGAACAGATAGTAAAGATGAATCGGTTCCGCTTAATTTAGATGACCAATCAGCGCCTCCATTTGTTGTGAATAAAATTGTGGCCCCATCCCCCACTATCCAACCATTGTTCAGGCTGGTGAATTGTATAGAAGACAACCAATAATTACTACCACTTGCATGAACAGTCCATTCTGATCCCCCATTTGTTGTTTTTAATAATATCCCATCAGATCCAGCAATCCAGCCCACGTTTTCATTTAAAAAATAGACCGAGTTTAACGAATTCCAGATCCCAGTTTCTATTGGCTGCCAATCAGAACCGCCATTTATTGTCTTAAGAATGGTTCCATAACCTCCGATGATCCAACCAGTGTTTATATCTATAAAATAAATTGAATTTAATTCATAAATAATTCCGGTATCTTCAGGTATCCAATTTAATCCGCCATTAGTTGTCTTAAATACCATTCCTCCAACTCCTGCAATCCAACCGTTATTTTGATCTTTGAAGAAGACCGAATTCAAACTAGAAGTTGTTAGAATATTTTGTGAGTCCCAGTCTAGTCCTCCATTTGTTGTTTTAAGGATGGTACCATAATCTCCAACTATCCAGCCGATATTTTCATCTAAAAAACAAATAGAATTTAACTCATAACCTGAACTACTAGGTTGCGATTCCCAAGTTAAACCACCATCATTTGTGTAAAGAATCGTCCCATTCGATCCGACAGTAAAGCCTTTATTTATGTTTATAAAATGGACTGACCTTAACCTCTCATATGTCCCGCTTAATACAACTTTCCAATCTATTCCTCCGTTTGTTGTTTTTATTATAGTTCCATCATATCCCACGGCCCAACCATTGTTAGAATCTAAAAAAAATATGTCTTTCAACCTATTTCCCTGCGGTAAAGGATTCTGCCAAAACCATTGTGAATATATGTACCCTGATTGGATTAATAAGAAAAGAATTGTAGTAAAGAGTTTCATGGTAACCCCTTAAAATTTTACATCTTTATTTACAACTTTATGTTTTTAAAAGCAATAAATTCTTTCGAAGCCTCCTTATTTTCCCTTATAAGACAATTAACTCATCTTCCAAGAACTCTTTCAACCTGCAGCAAACAACCTACAATTCTACTTTGTACCCTTATACCACTATACCTTTATACCCTCTCCCTGCTCACTTCACCAAAACCATCTTTTTAGTTTGGGAGAATTTCCCTGCGGTTAGTCTATAGAAGTAAACTCCGCAGCTCAAACTTTTTCCGTTAAATTGAATTTTATACTCGCCGGGTTCTTTTTCTTCATTTACCAAAACAGCAACTTCATTTCCTATAACATCATAGATTTTAAGAGATGCTAATCCGAAATCCCCAATCCGAAATTCGAAATTCGTTGAAGGATTAAAGGGATTAGGATAGTTTTGGTATAGTTCAAACGAATTAAAAAGAAGCTTATTCTCTTTCACATTAGTAGTCCCAATCCATCCTGCCAGCGAGGCCCAGAGCCACCATGCTGCATAAGCTTTCCTATTGGCATTCAAGGCTTTCGAATGAGCTGCATTACACATATAATAATCAACATTCAGGATATGCGAGTTCTGCCAATCTTCAGCCCAGTTTTTATCGCGGGTTTGGTTGTTATCGCTGTCATAATCGCAATTATCGTTTGCCATTTTATCCAGGTAGTAATTCCCATCCGGATCATACGATTCGATATCTGCAAAATCATATAATATTTTATTATTGTTCCTGCAATATCTCCTAATCTGCTCATTCCTTTGGTTAAGATCTCCGTCAACCCCTGACCCATCCAGATGTCCTGTCATATAAACAAACTTAATGGAAGGAAATGAGTCTTCGAGTGCAGTCATTAAATTAAGGTAAGTAGTAATATAATTTGAATCCGAAGTTGATGCTTCTCCGCACCAGCTCCAGATGATAACATTTACGCCGCTGTTCGATGGATTTTTTAAAAAATCATATGTTAATCCAGCCCATGTGGTATAATCCGGATTTCCAAGATCGCCGGGCATTGCGCCATCCTCCAGATCCAATGCTCCATTGGTACCGCCGTTATTGAAAGCATAATTATCGCCTTTCCATGTGCACAAGCCATTCATACCGTCTATAAGCTGACTGCCGTGTGAAGTATGAGAGTAGGCGATATGCAGCTTTGCCTTTGCGCTGTCAATCCATTCCAGGGGCATGCTGTTCAGGTTTGTGCAGTTATGATCAATTATTAGGCTTTGACTATATGAAACGGCAGTAAAGCAGACCAACAAAGGAAGGATGAAATACTTAAAATGATGCTGTCTATTTTTATCCATTTTTCCTCCTGATTTTATGGAAAAAATTAACCTGCCGATAGGCAGGATCAGCATTTGAGCAGGCTAATGGAGGCAATTTTTATGCCCTAAGGAATGTTTCATATAGGTTATGTATTTAAAATTACGGGAGGTAAAAAAGGGCAGTCTAAGGAATAAACGTTGATAAAAGCAGTTAGGGAGCTGTATTTGCCGAAGGTGTTAAATCTTTTTTCATTTGTACTGCAGGAGCATATGAAGGATTGATCCTCAAACAATTATCTAAAAATTTTTTTGAATCCTCGATTTTATTTTGATCAAAAGAGACTTTTGCAAGTCCGAAATACGCTTCTGCATATCCGGGAAATAGCTTCACTGCCCGGCTGAAACTTTGTTCAGCCTTTAAATAATCTCTAAGCATTTCATAAGCTGCGCCGATAAAGATATAAGTCCGCGATGAACAGCTGTCTAAGCTTAATGACCGGTTTAAATATGCCAGTGCATCCGAGGGTCTTCCGTTTTGAAGCATTTGGATTGCCGAACTATTCAGGAGCGAGACTGTTTTAGGCAGTATATGAGTTACTGAGGGCTTGTATTTGAAGACCTCAAGGAACTCGGCGGCATTTACAGGAACAAAAACGGGATTATCATTTACAACTTCAAACCAGTTCCTTAAAGTCACAAGATAATCGACTCTATGCGTGTTAAAATAATTATTTAAGTATTCCGTGTATGAAGGTTTATTTATTTCATCAATTAGCTCCGGAGTTATCAAACCTGCCATATCAATCATTTTTCTTTCGCTGTAGAAGGCTATCGCTCCTATATCATGAGTTGCCACAACTGCATCCTTTTCCGTATTTGCCTTCAGCCATTTCCCTGCTGCAACATGCCTGTCATTGTGGTACTTACAGAAAAAGGTATACTCATCGGATTCTTTAAAATTATTGTCTATCAAAATTCCCAATGAAACAATCAAATAAATAATAAAAAGAAAATTAAGTAGACTCGAGTTTCTGAATTTAGAATTAATAAAATCAAGAAATATTTTAACGCCGGAAAGCGCAATAACGATATAAAAAGGAATAGCGGGCATTAGGTATCTGCCGAACATATGTGCAAACGGGAGCTTTATATAGTAAATTCCGATTAGTCCGGTTATGAATAAAAGAAAAACTAATAAATTGTTTCTTTCTTTTTTAAAAAGAGATTTAAGGATTCCGAATGCCCCGATAAGAAAAGGTATCCAGAATAATGAAAATTCCGATTGAGTGAAATATTTAAAAACTTCATTTTCAAGGAAAGTAGCCCGGTCATTATGCTGATAATATTCAAGCTTTGCACTGTAAGTATTGGGCAGAATTGAACCGGAAAGGAAATAATTAAAAGCAAAGTAAGCGGCTAAAAAAATAAAGGCTGTAGAGAGAGCAGTAAATATTTTTTTATGATTTCCATCCCTTTGAGAATTATTTTTATTCGGCGTCCTTTTCCCAGGTAAATATTCCTGAATAAAATAATCGCAGATTACGGCTGCCCATACAACCAGGCCGTCGGGACGGCACCAAAGCGATAATCCCAAAAATACCCCGAGCAGAATCATTTTATTATTAAGATATGCAAGCAGGCTTGCAGCAATAAAAAAAATAAACATGGATGTTTCCATCCCGGAAACATTTATGAGGCTAAGCTTTGGCTGGAGTGCGGCAAGAAGTCCGGCAGAAAGGGCAAGCAGGCTCAACGGCCCGGCTGATTCCCCGGCTGCCGGAGCAGCTTTCTGAAAAAGTTTGATAACTATATAAACAACAGCAGCACCGAAAGATATCCCGATAAAATAGCTGATAAGAAATTCATTTTTAAAGAAAATAAAAAGCAGGGCAGCAAGTAAGGTGTAAATCGGAGAAGTTGATCCCGAGGTAACAAGTTCATTTTTAAAATATGAAAAGCTTCCGTAATTGACCAGGTTTTTTGCAAAGTTTAAATGAATCCAGGGATCATCAAGGGGGAAGCCGAAATACCCGTTGGCTTTATATGAGGAGAATAAAAAATAGGCTGCTGCAGCAAGTGAAATAACAGCAGGTAATAGTCGGATGCCTTTAAACTTTCCGTTGATATATTTATCATAAATTACCTGAGAAATCTCGGGTTTATTTATTTCTAACTGAACAGGCCTTTTTTTTCTTTTTGATTTTTTTCCCAATGTATACGGCAGTAAAAATTATATTTTTTATTCGCTGCCGTTAAAATAATAATAACAAAAAAAAATTTAATACATAAAATGAAAAATTAATATTTATTTCTTTAAAGCGGTTTTTGGCTTTCAGTTATCCCGCCAGGTCGGATCAGGCACAACTGCTAAACAAAACGGATCTTCTTATCGTAGCAGATGATCCAATGGAGGAATATAATGCTTGCCCCTAGACTAAAGCGCATTGAAACCTGGAATAAAAAGCAAAATAGTTTTTTGATAACGTTCGCACTTTGGACCCACCCCTCATCCTCTTTGGAGGGGAAGAACGGGTGGTTCTTTCCTTGTTAACAGGTTAACAAGTTTCCAAGTTTAATTTTTATCTTCTTTAATTATATTTAATCTATCATCAAATCATTTGGTATATATTTTATCTCATTAGAATCATTTTTTTAGTATAAACAAAATCTCCGGATTGAATTTTATAGAAATAAACTCCGCTTGGAAAATTCGTTGCATCTATATTTATTTCATGAAAGCCGGCCTCCAGCTCTTTATTTACGGGGATCTGGATTATCCTGCCGAGAAGATCGTAAATAGTTATTTTCGTCAGCCCAGGTTTCGGCAAACCAAATTTAATTTTTGTAGTCGGATTGAAAGGGTTGGGATAGTTCTGGCTTAATGAATACTCGGTAGGAATTTCCGATTTCTCTTTTACCTCGGTAACAGTTAAGGAAATTTCATTGCTGTAATCTGATTCGGAAATGCTGCTGTACGCTTTTACCCTGTAAGTATATGTTTGAGGACCGGCTGTGCTATTATCCACATATTGATTCCCGCTTCCCTTCAAAGTGTCTATTACTTTAAAAGAGTTTTCAGGATTCTGTTTTCGTTCGATAATATATCCGTCTTCCTTACTGGAATGATCGGTCCATGTAAGGGTAATAGTATTCGATGCGCTTTGCAGCAAAACAAGATCTGTGGGCGGCTTGAGCTTAGTAGCAATTGATGAAGTGGTCCATTCACTTGAGCCTGCAATATTGCTTGATTTGACGCGCCAGTACTCTATTCGTCCTTCCGAAAACCCCGATGTACCACGCATATAAGTAAAAATTTCCTCATTTGATTATCCTTGTGTTTAATATAGTTTTCAGATGAAGTCGATTTTATAATAATTTATATGAAAATCAACTAAAATTATCCGGATAGTTTAAAACTTCACTACTAAAATCCATTCTTCAGCTTAAAAAATTATACAGAGCGAAACAGCTTTGTTCATTTTAAAATAAAAAACAGAAGCAGCAGCTTAGGATTAAAGAAAAACACGATAATGATTTTTTTCAAGTAAGAAAAAAGAACATTATATTATATTATATTATTTTATTCCGGAAATAAATTGATAAAAATGAACCGGAATATCTTTTCAGCGCTTTTCGGCCTTTATTTGATAATTGCTGCCGCAATACAGGTTTTCATTTATGCATCCGGACACTATTCAATATCTTCGGACGAAAGTGCAAGAACTCTGGCAGCTTACAGGTGGTATAGTACGAAAATTATTCCTATAGAAGTGTGGCTTCCTATGCACAGCATAATTTTGGGATACTCATTAGAGATCAAGAAAGATTTGATTGCATCCCCCCGGGCCGTTTCTCTTTTATTCGGGATTCTTAGCATTGCAGCATTGGCACTTTTAACAAATTCTCTTTTTAAAAATAAAATCATTACGCTTACTGCAGCACTGCTTAATATTTTTTTACCCGAAAGAATTATTTTGACTGCAGTCCCCCTCCCGGAAATAATTTTTATATTTTTTATACTCTCCGGTTCGGTTTTTTTTATTCAAGTGGATTGATAAGAAAAAAGCCGGTTATCTTTTTCTGGCCTCTGTTTTCTGGATGACGGCGGCATTTTTCAATAATAACTCTAAATAAAATTAATACGATGAATTCTCCCTACTGTTTAACAAAAAAAGATCTGGCAATAGGAGAATCGCCGCGGATTATTCTAATTGAAAAGCACATGTCATTTGATCATTTAAATATTTCCGTCTGCTTAAAAAACCCCGGCAATATAATCTATTTTGATAAGCCCGGATCAAAGCTTCCGCAGTGCGGACCGGAACTGATCAGCAGTGATCTTGATATCGGTAAAATAAAAAAATTAAATATCGGTTATCTTTTATTCAGTTCACCAGAAGCGAAAAATTATTTAAATGCTCAAAAAAATATCAAATCAATCCGGAAATTGGGTGATTGGATCCTCTACAAGATTATTTAACATACTTTGCTATCTTTAACTTATGTTTTTTTTATTTTAGCGGCTCGCCTTTTTATATTCATATAAAAGATATTAACCATGATACTTTTTTTTGCGGTATTTTTTTCTCTCTACGGGGCGATTAATTATTATATCTTCATACGCGGCTGGCAGGCTCTTGCGTATATACCGGCTTTAAGACCATTCTACATTGCATTGTTCCTTCTTGCATCCCTCTCTTACATTGCAGCCAAATTCCTGGAATCGTACCTTCCTCAGTTTCTTTATGACCTGCTCCTTTGGATCGGATCCTTTTGGTTTGCATTCATGCTTTATTTTTTTCTCTTTATTGTATTTATCGATTTATTAAGACTGATGAACCTCTTACTAAATTTTTTCCCGGCTTTTATCATATCAAATTATCTTCAAGCTAAGGTGATTACCGCAGCCGCGATCTTACTGCTTTCCTCAATTGTTATTCTTTTCGGTTATATTAATACGAGGAATATCACCGTAAAGACTCTCGAAATTATTCTGCCGAAAAAACAGAGCTCGTTAAATGAATTAAATGCAGTTGTGGCTTCCGATTTTCATCTTACATCAGTAAACGATGGATCATTACTTGAACAAATTATTGGTAAAATAAATGAAATAAATCCTGATCTGATTTTAATTCCCGGGGATATTGTAGATGACAAATTCAATATTTTAAAAAATAAAAGAATCGGATCTTCATTTTTAAAATTAAAGCCCAAGTACGGCATTTATGCTTCAACAGGAAATCATGAATATATAGCAGGGATAGAAGATGCTCTAAAGTTTATGAATGAATATAAAATCGGGCTTCTGCGCGATGCTGGTATTACAGTCGGTGATTTTTTTACTATTGTTTCGCGGGACGACCGGAGCTCCTCGCAATTTACGGGGAAAAAGAGAAAAGAGCTTCAAGAAATTATGAGCACCGTAGATAAGAAACTTCCGGTAATACTTCTCGACCATACCCCATTTGGTTTGGAAGAGGCGGAAAAAAACGGGATAGATCTGCAGCTTTCGGGACATACACACCACGGCCAGATTTTTCCGTTAAACCTAATTACCAAACTTATATACGAAGTGAGCTGGGGATATCTGAAAAAAGGGAATACCCAGTATTATGTAACAAGCGGAGTGGGTACCTGGGGGCCGCCGGTTAGGCTGGGAAGCGACACTGAAATTGTGAAATTAAAAATTAAGTTTAAATAAATGTTTGAGAGGATGCTGGATACAGGATGCTGGATACTGGTTAGTTGTTTGTGGGTTGTTGGTTGTTGGTTGTGGGTTTGAGTTGATCTTAATCTTATTCTTAATCTTTAAACCAGTAATTTAAGCAGGATCTTTCTCATTCTCTTTCTCCCGCCTTTGGCGAGGTTCGCCTTCGGCGACTTTCTCTTAATCCTGACAAATACATAACAACATATTCACTAAAAGCATTCATGAGATCAGCTGCTGCTATAATAATAATCTTTACCTTCACACTTCTTAAGTCATCTTACTCCCAGGTTAACACCGAAAAGTTCAGGAAAGAATCGGAGAAGCCGGGATTTTCAGGGAATGCATCTGCTGCTGCAGGATTGGCATCCGGTAATTCCGAATTTGTAAAGGTGAACAGCGGATTGAGATTAGATTATTCCGGGAAGGGCTATACTTTTTTTCTTGTAGGAAATTATGATTTCCAGGAAGCCAATAATGATAAAGTAGTCAATAAAGGATTTGCACACCTCAGAAATATTATTGCTTTATCACCTGAATTTTTTCTTGAGCTTTTTCTTCAAAAGGAATTTGACCAATTCATCCTATTAAAAGACAGGAACCTTGCAGGTGCCGGGCTTCGTGTCGATCTGGTAAGATTAATTTCCGACACCACATCTTCGCCTGCTCAGGTTTTTATAGGAAGCGGATTGATGTATGAAAATGAATACTATGATATCCTGCTCTCACCTGAAACAAATCTCGTACGCTCCACAAACTACCTTACTTTTAAATGGCGGATTACAGGCATCCTTTCATTTATAACCATAAACTATTTTCAGTTCGATATTGAAAGGATTCATGATTTCAGGTTTATAACAGATACCAGCTTAAGCTTTTTAATCATGGAAAATCTCTCCTTCGATTCTACAGCGTCATTCCGCTTCGATAATGAGCCTGTCCCGGACGTAAAAAAATTTGATCTGGAGCTTATGAACGGGATTACTTTCAGCTTTTGAATTACGGATTACGAATTTCGGGTTTCCGGCCTTCAGCTAGAGAGTTCGAATATCGGATTTCATTTTGCAGATTGGATTAAGAAAAGTTCAAAGTATCTTAAGAATAAAAAAGTTCAAGTTCAAGAAGGAGCAAGCACTTGAACTTGAACTTTTGCCCCCCGGCTTAAAAGACGAAAGTTACTCCGAATTTGAATTGATCATATGCAATCGGTGCAACGCTATCGAAAGGCCAGTTCATCTTTTCCTGCCTTAATTCATAAATCCCGTAGGACAAAGCATTCTTCAGGACAAAATTCACAATTGGACCCGCATATGGGGAAGAATCCATTATATTATCGATAAATCCGTCGAGGGCCCATTGACCGGCGAGCTCGATCGCCATGCTCCCGGCCCATTTCCAGAAAAGATGACGCGGAAATACGATGGATCTCTCATATCCAGCTTCGAGTATTAATGGAGAAAAGAGTTTAATCTTTATTCCGCCTTCGGCGCTTGTTCCGAACCTGAATGCTTCATCGAATAATTCTGCAGTTTGATTCTCTCCGAAATTTGAAATAGAGTCTTTAAAATCAATTCTTGACCAGGTTAAAGTACTCGAATAATAGGGAATAACAGCAGATTCTCTGCCGATTTTGTAGCCGTAGCCGCTTGAAGTTCCGAATGCGAAGCGCCACACATCGGTTCTTATCCTGCCGGAATTATCGGAATTGCTTCTGAGATCGGTGCTGAAGCTGCTCAGCTGAAAAAAAGTGTACTTGTAATGGGTAATTGCGTCATATTCAAATTCCCTTTGGGAAGTATACCCGAGCTTTAATTCGGCAAGTCCCGGGTTATTGAGCGATCCTGAAAAACCTTTCAAGTTCATCTTTGAAAGGCCGTAGCTTAAACTAATAGTGGGATCTTTAAAAAAATCCTTCCCTTCGAAGTCATCCCATTCCCAATTCCAATTCCAATTCCGGTGCTTCCATTTTTCTATTGTATCTTCAATCGTATTGTCTTCAGCTTTATACTGATCCCAATCATTCCACTCCTGATCGACATCCGATGAATCAATATATTCCTCATTTTTCAGTGAATCGGCATCCTGGGAGTAAACGGAAATAAAGGAGGTAAAGAAAACTATAATAAAGAATGTTAGTTTTTTTTGCATAATATCCCCCTATGGGTTATTTATAATTGATATAACAATATTCTAAATTATAAACTCTATTAAAAAAATCATCTTAAAATAAAACATTAAGATTTAAAAGCATCCCTATATTTCCATAAAAGTTTAAATAACTAAACCGATGGCTTGAGGGGCTGAAGAACGGCACTGCAGGTAAAAAAATATTTATCTCCTTTAATCTTTTTTCAAAGCCAGCCTTAATCCCAGTGCAATCATTACGGTACCGCTGAGATATGACACTGTATTCTGAAAGAACCTGCTCTTCTTAAGTGCCGAGCCGACGATGCCTGAAAAATATCCTACAAATCCGAACCACAGCACGGCAATGAGCGCTATTATTAATCCTAAAAAAGAAAATTGAAAAACATGACTGCTCATTTTAACATCTACAAACTGCGGTAAAAACGCCATGAAAGTAATGATAGCTTTGGGATTAAATAAGTTTGTTAAAATACCCTGCTTAAATACATTTCCTTTTTTCCCTGCCGGTTCCAATGAATTTAATTTAGTCCTAGTCAGCAATGCTTTTATCCCGAGATAAATCAGGTAACCCGCACCTGCAAATTTTATTACAATGTATGCCGCGGCAGAAGCCCGGATTATTGCCGATAACCCGAAGGCAGCAAATAAGGTATGGACTAATAAACCGACGCTTATTCCCAGAGCGGATAATATTCCTGCTTTATGCCCTTCGGAGATTCCGCGGGAAGTCACATAAATAAAATCGGGACCGGGAGCAATGATTAATATTGCAGAAGATATAATAAATAAAGGTA
The DNA here is from genome assembly GCA_035542335.1 of Ignavibacteriaceae bacterium. GTDB lineage: Bacteria > Bacteroidota > Ignavibacteria > Ignavibacteriales > Ignavibacteriaceae > DATKLQ01. The sequence continues at coordinate 10,950 of DATKLQ010000347.1, forward strand.
AATTAATTATTCCATCCAATGATCTATTCTCCTATTCAGTTTATCCCCGATTTAAAAAAGTTAGAGGCAAATCTCTAAAATAAATTTTCCCGGAAATAATAAAAACCGGGGAAATTTAGATAAGCAGTTCGTTATTTATAGGTTTTTGCTTAAGAGCAATCCAAATTAGTCAAGATAATGAAATTTATCACAGCAAAATGGGTTAAATAATTGTACAAGTAGTTAAGTATTTTATAAAATATTTTTTATAGATACCAGGATATTAATTGCCGAAGATGAAGCAATAATTTCGATGGATTTGAAGAGAACATTAAATTACTTCGGGTTCGAGGACGTCAGCATGGTTAATTCCGCCACCGAGGCAGTGAACTATGCCCTTGAAAGAAAGCCGGACCTGATCTTAATGGATATTAACTTCAAAGAATCCTTAAACGGGATAGAGACAGCAAATTTTATAAGATCCAAAACAGACATTCCGATTATTTTTATCTCTTCCAGCTCTCCTGAATCATTTAGCAATATGATTCAGAATCAAAGTATTCCTTTTATCCAAAAACCAGTAGATGGTCAGGAGCTTAACCGGAAAATAAGAGAAAACCTAAATCCGGCCCGAAGTAATTAAATCTATTGGTTTTTTCTGTTTCATCAATTTTCTCCATTTAAAGCAGTAATTTTTTTTGATTTAAATTTGAACAAACAGACGCTTAAAACTATATTTATAACCAAATGGTTACGGCTTATTTATTAAATTAATTTGGGATTAATGTTTTTCAGGAAGCCTGGGATCTCATTTAAAGATCATTCTGGTTGATCTTTATGGGTATTTAATTATCCCTTATTGGCATGAAAAGAAATTACAAATATTATTTCCTCATTATGATTTCCTTTTTGTTTTACAGCGGTAAAACGACTGCAGGATGGGAAAAGATTCTAAACACGGGTGGAAGAACCCTCGCCTTTGAAAATGTAATTCTTGTAGGTACAGACAGCGGATGTATTCGTTCCTTAGATTATGGAAAGTCCTGGTCATTCCATATAGTCGACACAATCGAGGTCACTATACCATTCCCCCAAAAGACTCTGCTGGGGATTCACAGACTGTGTAAAAATAGTAAATATATTTTTGCCGCCACATCGGCAAGCATTTATTCCTCGGGGGATACCGGGAAAACATGGAAAGCTGTGGGTCCATTCCCGGAAGGAAATCCGTTAGGTATGAATAATGTGTTTGCGATTGATTCCGTAGTGCTTGCAACCATGTTCGGGGGAGGGCTTCTGCGTTCGACAGACAACGGTAATACTTGGCCGCAATATATACCCGGGGTTAAATATTTTGATTATATCGTTCATAATAATGTTCTGTTTGCGGGAGCGCAGTTCGAAGGAATATGGTATTCGGAGGATCTTGGCTTTTCATGGAATATTTGTGCAGGATGGCCATACTTTAAATTTGTAACTTTCCTTGAAAGGAATGATAAATATTTTTTCGCAGATGCATGGGATGAGCTCTACCGTTCAGATGATTACGGTTTGACATGGAATGTCCTGACGGGAATGCCGCCCGAAAATTATAATTTATATGAAATCTATGCAGTTGACAGCCTTATTTTTGCCTCGGCTACCGATAATAAAATTTATCTTTCTAAAAATAACGGCGAGAATTGGACAGATATCACTGAAGACGCTGATACAACTGGAATAGGAGAAAGTTTTTGTTTTAGCGGAAATCACCTGATCATGAGTAAGAATAATTCCTTGTGGAGCTATGATTTATCCCAAATAACAGGGTTAAATACAAAAAACGGCACAAATTTCCCCGGCTTTAAACTCTTTCAAAATTATCCCAATCCGTTTAATCCATCAACTAATATAAGTTTTACAATTCCAAGTTTGGAATTTGTTACACTTAAAATATTTAATGTTTTAGGAGCTGAAGTTGCTTCGATAGTGAATGAAGAAAAAATTGACGGAAAATATAACGTAGAATTTGACGGAAATAATCTTTCTTCAGGAATATACTTTTATACCATTCAAGCCGGAAATTATAAAGAAACTAAAAAGTTAGTTATAATTAAGTAAATGCTTTTATTCAGCTCGAAGAAAAATCCCGAATAAACTGCAGATGATCTATTATCTTTTTCAATTTTGATATTAATCTCGTATTTAATCTCTAACTCTTATCTTCTTCCAAACAATATGATAGTAAGAGGTTTCAGAATCCTGAAACAATTTGAAAAGTCCTGAGAAGAAAAATTAAATTCATTAAAAAATTTTGTGGAGAAATAATATGAAAACAAAAACCCGAAAGAGCGTCGGCGTTAAAGGCGAGCCGATAGTTAAAGAAGTTTTGCTGAATGCGCCTTTTTCTAAAGTATGGAAAGCTTTAACCCGCAAAGAAGAGATGAAGCAATGGTATTTCGATATAGCAGAATTCAAGCCGGAACCAGGATTTGAATTCAGCTTTGAAGGGGGAACAGAAACAAAAAAATATCTCCACCTCTGCAAAATAAAAGAAGTCGTTCCTGAAAGAAAAATCTCTTATACATGGAAGTATAAAGGTTATCCGGGGATCAGTCTCGTAACATTTGAGCTTTATGGTGAGGGCGGGAAGACAAGATTAAAACTGACGCATGAAGGAATTGAAAGCTTCGGAAGCGGCAACCCGGATTTTGCAAAGGAAAACTTTGTTCAAGGATGGTCGGAAATTATCGGCAGCTCAATAAAAAAATACATGGAAAAGTGATCATTTTTGATTAAAAGCTTAGGTTTGACGAATTTCAAAGTGTTCGTTAATTCATTTGAAAAATTTTGAAGATCTTTTATATTGAAGTCATGTTAAACTATATGAAGGAGCAGAACAATGATCAGGTATGTGATGCTTTTATGCTTTTTTGGGTTTCGTCAGTCTGAATATTCTTGCACAGGATACTTCTCAATCAGGGAGCAGCAAAAACAATCCTCAGATCCAGGGGAACACGCAAAATCAGGGTAACACTCAAACTCCCGGAAATGCTCAGAATAATACGGGAAACGGGCAGCAGTACCAGGCATTTAATTCAATATGCCCGGTAGACGGCCAGAAAGTTGATCCTTCCGTAAAGCCAATCCGCTATAAAGGAAAAGAATATGGCTTCGACAGCCCGTCATGTGCCGTGGTTTTCAGCGATAATCCTGAATTGTATGCCGGGAATCTTACAAAAGACGGAGAAAAATATACACATCATGATCTGGAGCCGGAAGACAGAATGGGGATAGAAAATCAGAATATGCATGATAATCAGAATATGCATGATAATGAGAACACTCAGGAGAGTGATAGTACTCAGAATAAATAGCCGGATAATCATCAGTAAGAAGTATATTAAGGAGTTGTAAAAATAAAAAAATTAAATCATCGTAGCACAGATTATTAATCTGTGCTACAGTTATTCTTCTAATGAATAATCCAGACGCTGCTATTTTGCAGGCACAGGCTTAATCTCTTTTTTTACGGTAGCGGCTGCTATCAGGGAACCCAGCCATGTTAATGCCGCCGATATATAAAGAACAAAATCAAATGAGTGTATAAAAGATTCTTTAATTATATTATTTACTTGACCGGCTTTTTCTTTACTTAATCCCTCAGGAGGATGTGTTTCCGCCAGCTTTTTGGAATTAATAATGAGATCGATTTTCTTCTTTCCGCTGATATTTATTGTATTTATATTTTTTTCAAGACTGCTTCTGAAAGTTATTATAATAATTGAACCGAGCACTGCTACCGAGAGAAGTCCCGCAGCACGCGCCATGGTATTATTAATTCCGGATGCTATCCCTGAATTTTTTTCCGGGACGGAGGCCATTACAGCGGCTGTTAAAGGAGCAACTACTATTCCCATGCCTATACCCATAATAACTATGCCCGGGAAGTAGGTAGACCAGAATTCTTTCGGTCCTTCTGTTAAGCCGGGAAGCGTTAAAATTAATAATCCGCTGCCTACCAGAAGCGGGCCGATGATTAATGGCATTCTTGCACTGAACTTATCAAAAAAGATTCCTGAAAACCGGGAAAGGCCTGCTAGAATAACTGCGAACGGCAATAGGGTAAACCCGGCGATTTCTTCCGAATAACCCTGCACCTGAATCAGGTTCATTGGGAGAAAGAACAAGGAAGCGCTCAAAGCAGAATATACAAAAAGCGTAATCAAGTTTACGCTGCTGAATGTTTTTGATTTAAATAAGTTTAAAGGCATCATCGGATGCGTGCTTTTCTTTTCAATATAGATAAAAACTGCCAGCGAGATAAAACCAAAAATGAAGGAAAGCTGAATGAAGAGATTTCCGAATCCTTTTTCGGATGCTTCCAGAAAGCCATAGGTTATTCCCGACAAACCTAAAGTAACCAGAGCTGCACCAATGATGTCCAATTTCTTTGCACCTTCATCTTTGTTTTCGGGTACCCTATATGCCAGAGCGCCGATTGTGAAAAGTGCAAAAGGAATATTTATAAAGAAAATTACACGCCAGAGCCCGAGACCTGAAAGCCACCCACCGAGAACAGGGCCTATTATTGTCGTTAAAGCGCTGAAGGTAGACCATGTCCCGAATGCTTTCCCTCTTCTTTGCGAAGGGATAACGGCTGAAATAATTGCGAGGCTTCCCGGAACCATAAGTGCGCCTCCTATCCCCTGGAATGCACGTGCGGCGATCAGCAGATCTTTACCGGGAGAAATGCCGCAAAGCAAAGATGAAAAACTGAATATGATTATACCCGCAATAAAAATTTTTTTTCTTCCGTATATATCGCCTAGCGAACCTCCGAGCAATAAAAGCGAGGAAAGAAAAAGAGTGTAAGCATTAATTATCCAGAGAAGCGATTTCCCGCTTATGTTGAAATCTTTCTGAATTGCAGGAAGCGCAACATTTAAGGCGGAGAAATCGATGAACACCATGCTCGAAGCAAGTATTGTAGATATTAATGTCCATCTTTCGGCAGAGCTGTTAAATTCAATTCTATTCATTTTTGCACTTAGTTGTTAATTTCTATAAAGAATAGTGAGTTCATTATTCGATATTCGTTGTTCGATATTGGATATTTATAACTTGGTTCTGTCTTAACCAGTTTATGAAATAAGCAGTCAAAAAAATAAAACAGGAGAATATTTATTATCAGGATAAAAACAAATGACAGGGAATAAGATTGAGAGTAGTGAAGAATAAATTCAATTTATAATTGTTTGGAAAGATAACTGTCATAAACGGAATTTTTTAAACCACATAGATACACAGGAACATAGTTATTAAATTCTATGTGTTCTACTGTGCCTATGTGGTTAAAAAAAGAGAAGTGTTGGGGACATAAAAGGATGGCTGCAAATGCTTGTTAAGGAATTTTTTTGTATGTTTTCTTAAATATTCCCAAAGAGGATCTCAGCATTATGAACCCATATTTTAGCAGGTTTTTTTTATTTATAATCTTAAGCTTAATATGCCTCACTCAATTATCCCCTCTTTTAGCTCAAGAGAATAAATTCCTCGAAGAAAATTACATCAAAAAAGAATACCGGATACCGATGCGCGACGGAGTAAAACTTTTTACTGCCGTTTATTCTCCGAAAGACACCTCGGTCAAATACCCGATTATAATCTGGAGAACTCCATACAGCGTCGGGCCTTATGGTGAAGATAAGTATGTTGTTTACAGGAGAGAAACATGGCAGCATTTTATTGATGAAGGATACATTATAGTTTTTCAGGATGTACGCGGCAGGTTCATGTCGGAAGGGGATTTTGTCAACATGAGGCCTTATATCCCGGATAAGAAAAGCAATAAAGATGTAGATGAAAGTTCGGATGCCTATGATACCGTCGACTGGCTGGTAAAAAATATTCCCAACAACAACGGCAAAGTCGGGTTTTGGGGGATTTCATATCCCGGGTTTTACGCGGCAATGGCAGGAATTGATGCGCATCCGGCCGTTAAAGCAATTTCACCGCAGGCTCCTATTGCCGACTGGTTCGGCAACGACGACTGGCATCATAACGGCGCACTCGGCCTTGCCGAAGGTGTACCCTTCATGTCTGTATTCGGTGTGGTCAGAGAAGGGCTCGTGCAGGAATGGCCCGAGGATTTCAAGTTTGGAACGATGGACGGCTATAATTACTACCTTAATCTTGGACCATTACCAAACGTAAATAAAAAATATTTCCATCATAAAATTCCTTTTTGGGATTCATTGATGGTTCACGGCACATACGATTATTTCTGGAAAGCAAGAAATACACTCCCTCATTTCAACAATATAAAACCTGCAGTGCTGGTGGTGGGCGGCTGGTTTGATGCAGAAAACCTTTACGGTGCGTTGCACACTTATGAATCTATCGAAGAAAAAAACCCGGAAAACAAAAATTATTTTGTTATGGGTCCCTGGTTTCACGGCGGATGGGTACGCACCGACGGAAGCTCGCTCGGCGATATAAAGTTCGGATCGAAAACCGGCAATTTTTATGTAAAGAATATCGAGCTGCCTTTCTTCAATTATTATTTAAAGGGAAAAGGGGAATTGAATATACCAAAGGTTTATGCCTTTCAAACAGGCTCGAATAAATGGATGAAATATGATTCATGGCCGCCGGAAAATACAAAAGCTGTCAATTTATACTTAAATGATAATCATTCCCTTTCATTCAACCAACCACCAACCACCCACAACCAACAACCGGATACCTTTGACGAATATATTAGCGATCCCTTTAAGCCGGTGCCTTACACGAAAAAAATCGTCACAAGCTACCCCAAAGATTACATGGTTGAAGATCAGCGTTTTGCCGCAAGAAGACCCGATGTATTGAACTATGGAACAAATATTTTAGATTCCGATATTGCAGCTTCCGGAAATGTGACCGCCGATTTGTTTGTTTCCACTTCCGGGACAGATGCAGACTGGGTCGTAAAATTAATCGATGTTTTTCCGGCCGATTCCGATTCAAGCGCGGGAATAATTTACAGCGAGTATGAAATGATGGTCAGAGGAAATATAATGCGCGGTAAGTTCAGGGAAAGCTTTGAGAATCCGAAACCTTTTATACCGGGAGAGATTACAAATATCAAATTCGATCTGCAGGATATAAATCATACTTTTAAAAAAGGACACCGGATAATGGTGCAGATTCAAAACAGCTGGTTCCCGATATATGATCTCAACCCCCAGATATTTGTCGATATATATAATGCCGATGAAAAAGATTTTCAAAAGGCAACACAGAGAGTATATTTTTCCCGGCAGTATCCATCAAGAATTATCTTAAATGAGAAAAAATAGTGTATCAATATTATGGGGCATGGAATGGATGTATACATGCATGTATGTATAACTGCGAGGAGGTTAATATAACAATTCAGCAATTTAACAGTTTATCAATTTATCTTAAATAAACCTTCATACCGTCATATGCGAGACGCACTTTAATACCGTATTTCTTTTCATATTGATCGAACAGCATTCCTATTTTCTCGTCCCCGCTTTTTACTATTTCGGATCCGCAATGCGTAATAATAACTTCAGGGATTTTTTCTTTAGCGCACCAGCTCAACTGCTGCTGGACCTTGGAATGACCAATAAGATTTTTGCCTCTTTTTCTTATAAAAGATTTTGAGACTGCCGCACCATCACCGATATAAATATTTACATTCTTTAATGCATCGCTTCTATTATAGATATATATTAAATCGGGGCAGTAGAATACCGAAGCCTTTCCCGCAGTAATTTTATAACCCACGGCAGGCGCTATAATAGAGTGTTCAACCGGATAAGCGGTAAATGAAATTTTTTTTATGAAGAATTTTTGCTCTTCTTCAATTTGAATCAGGTCCATTGCCTGGAAATTTTTCATGGTTCTAATTGAATCCTTAGTCCCGTAAACACGGCACGGCGCTCCGTTTTTTAATCCGCCTGCATGATCCGGGTGAGAATGAGTAAGGAGAATTGCATCCGGTTTAAAATCATATTTTTCATTGAGCCAGTCAGTTCCCCTATCGATGAGAATATTCGTATTTTCATATGACACAAGGAGAGAAGTATGTCTTTTATGCTGCTCAGTTTTAAGTTTAATTTCTCCTCTAGTACCAAGAAATGTAAGCTTCATTTGCGGGGCAGCTTTTCATTAATGAGCCGGAGAGTCAAATCCCATAATTTTTTTCTTGCTTCTTTGTCATAAGCCTGCGGATCCGCCTTTGCTTCCGCTGTTACATTAAAATATTTTCCAGTCACTCCTTCGAGGGTTTCGGATGCTGCAAGGTAAATAACTGCATCGGCTCCTGATTCAGGCTCACCCCAGGGAGTTATTCCGGAATTCCTTACCATTTTTGTATTTAAATATGTACCGGGATGAAGGCTGTTAACCGTAATTTTTTCGTCTTTAAGCTGTCCGGCCAGATCCATGGTGAACATAATAAGGGCAAGCTTGCTCTGTGAATAGGCTTTAGATGCATTAAAATTATTTTCAAGCATAATATCCTTAAAATCCAGCGGGTGCTGGCCCGCCGAGCTTACATTAACGATTCGGGACGGGGCTGAATTTTTTAAGGCTGGAAGAAGTGTTTGGGTTAAAAGAAAAGGAGCAAGATAATTAACGGCGAACCGGAGTTCGAAGCTGTCCCTGCTGTACCTCGGATCAGCATACCCGGCGCCGGCATTGTTGATCAATACGTGCAGGTCCGGATTATTAACAAGAATTTCTTCACCCAGTTTCTTTACTTCGGATAATGCCGAAAAATCTGAGGTGAATCC
>DATKLQ010000348.1:0-3478 GCA_035542335.1 Ignavibacteriaceae bacterium
GGATTTATTTTTGAGAATATAAAAAACTATAGAAGCAATTTCTTTAGCGATAATAGTTTTAGCAATCTGCTTGTTCTTTTTTCTTAAGAGTGAGTTGTGGTATTTACGGATAACAGGATAGTATTGAACTGCATGAATAGCAGCATCGGAGAATGCCATTTTAAGATATTTATTGCCATCCTTGGAGGAACGCTGTTTGGATTTCCCGGCGGAGTTCCGGGCCGAAGGAGTAAGACGGCAGTAGGAAAAGAAATTTTTAAGGTCCGGGAAACGGTTGATATCGTCAACTTCAAGCGAGATTGTAAAAGCATTCATCTTCCCTATTCCGGGTATCCAGAGAAGACGTTGAATATCATCATTAGGAATAAGGAAAGGATAAAGCTGCTTTTCGAGATGGAGCATTTGTTCATTAAGCAGCTGCTCAACTTCGGATAGCTGTTCATACTGAAATTTGGGAATACCGGTCAGTTGAGTTGGAGAATTAAAGTTGTATTTAGCAAGCAGAAGACCCATTGAATTAGTAACTGAAGTATGTCTTTGAACAATCTTAAGACGAGCACGAAGAGCATCCCGGAGCAGCCGGTTTTCGCCGGAGATTTTATGGGCAGCGGGGATATAGTTCATCCGGAGGAGCTGAGCAAGTGTATGTGAATCGACTTTATCGGTTTTAACTTTAGCATAGGCAATAGCTTTAACATATTTTGCATGAGCAAGAATCAGAGGAATATTTAGGGAAGTCAGCAGGTCATTTACCCAATACCAGGTCATAGTTGATTCTACTGCGGCTTGATGTTCACCCGGGATTGATTGGAAATATTGGACAAAATTATGAGCAACATTCTTCAGGTTTTCCTGTTTGATAATTATTCCCGAAGAATCAACGGTAGTTAAGTAAGAAGTGAACTTATGAAGATCGATGCCTGTGTAATACATTTGATACCTCCAAGTTAAAAGTTGTTGATGATGCCAAAATTAACTTTTTACTTATTGGAAATATCAAGCGGTTCAACCCGACGCCTGTCAGGGCATGGTTTTTTAGGTTTTCTGAATTGTATTGGTTGTTTGTAAATAAATAATTTATCAAATATTTCCGGCAGCAGCTTAAACGCAAGATCGTTAGGTGTAATTTTCAGAGATTGACTTATATCGTTCAATGGCGTATGTTTGTTTATGAAAATAATTGAAACTTCGATTTTCACCAAAAGGATAAATACCTTATTAACTGATGAAGAATATCGAAAGATTCAGAATGAATTAATTGTAAATCCTGAAAAAGGAAAAGTTATTCGAGGAAGTGGTGGGTTGAGAAAAATTAGGAGTGGTATTTCTGGAAGAGGAAAAAGTGGCGGTGTTAGAATTATTTACTATTGGATTATAAAAAGAGATATAATCTTAATGTTATTTGTATATCCTAAAAATGAGCAAGATAATTTAACTCCTTCAAAATTGAAAATATTAAAATCATTAGTTGAAAAGGAATTACAATGAGAGATGAATTATTTGAAGAATTAAAGGAGAGTATCAAAGAAGGCGGTAAAATATTAAAGGGGAAAAAGAAACCTGGAAGAGAATTTAGTTTTGAAAATCCGAATCCAAAACAAATACGTGAAAGTTTAGGATTATCTCAAAATAAATTTGCAAAGTTATTAGGAATAAGTACTTCTACACTTCAAAACTGGGAACAAGGAAGAAGAAAACCAGAAGGTCCTGCAAAAGTTTTATTAAATGTTGCCGCAAAATATCCCGATGCAGTTTTAAATACAGTCTATAATCAATAATCCAAATTACACCTAACAAGCGTTTCAAGCCGACGCCTGTCAGGGTATGGTAATTTTAGGTTTTCTTAATTGTATTGTTGTACGCAAATATTTTTTTTATCAAACATTCCGGCGCGGCTTAAACGCATGCCGTTAGAACACACGAATTACTTTTAGCATAAATAAGCAAATAGAACCTTGTCAAAGTCACAATTATCAGGATGAATATCCTATGGAAAAAAATGACGATGTAGAAAGTCACTCTATTCTACGTAGCATTACATTATCTCTAGCACCGGGTTTTTTCATCTTTCTTTTCTTTATTCTCTTTGCACCTATTGCAAATCATTATGCTCTTCCATCACTCCTCGTTCTCTATGTTGCATTTTCCTTAGTTCTCATTCCTTTCGAACTTGGATATCTTTTTCTTCAAGGTAAAAAACTAAATGGATATTTTTCGTTAAAAGGTATTGTCCTTTTTAAAGACCATGTTCCTCTTTGGCAATACTTTGTGTTAGTGCCTGTACTTCTCTTCTGGATGGGTTTTTGTTTTGTGATTATTTCGGCAAAAATTGATCGATTTTTTATAGATAGTTTCTTTGGCTGGCTGCCATACTGGTTCTTCATTGACAATTTTTCAGATACTATAACCCAATATTCAAAAGCTGTTTTAATCATCATAGCAATATTTGGGTTCGTCTTTAATGGATTACTCGGACCTATCGTTGAAGAGATGTATTTCAGAGGGTATTTATTACCTCGATTGAAACAATTACGGGCATGGGCACCATTACTAAATATTTTTCTATTTTCCCTCTATCATCTTTTTTCTCCATGGCAAAATATAACGAGAATATTAGCGTTACTACCGCTGGTCTATGTTGTCTGGTGGAAACGTAATATTTACATCGGTATGATCGTTCACTGCGCTTTGAATACCATTGGATTGATTGGAATAATTAATTTTATTTGTAAGATGTAGTTACTATTTGATATATATTGTACAGCGTGTGTTCTAACCAGCGCATCAAGCTGACGGCTAAAGCGTGAGTGCAATTTACAGGGCGAGTAAAGTATCAGTTCTTAATAATTCAGCTGGTCGCGTGAACCTGTTTCTTTGGGTGCATGGCGAGACTTATCAACGCCGCAGCTTATGTGCCATCCGTTAGGTTTACTTATAATGATAAAATATAATTTGATTTTCTTAATTGTTTTTTCTTTGACTTCGTTTGGTCAGAGTGATAATAAATTTAAATATATAGATCCATACTATGGTAGAACACTTTTTGAAAACTACAATCCCGAAACTTTAGATTTTAGCAAAGAGTTCTATAAACAAAGAACAGGATACCTGATAAATTTGCAAAAATCAAAAGATGTAACTGAGTTGGTCATTAAATATAATCTAAGTAACGTATGGCTAGAAAATGCTTTAGAATATGATCAAAACGGTATTATCGGGAAAAATTATAGAAGGATAAATATCCACTTCTCCTATATAGCGAAAGACTCCCTAGATCCATTTATTTATATAGTTATGGGGAAAAGTAAGGTTGGAAATAATATATGTGATTTTTGCGGAAGATTTAAGATTTTAAAAATGCTTGAATTTATAGAAGAAGAGTCGATGACGCCGAATGCCGGTGTATTATATGGTGAATATAAGTTAAACGAAGATTCATCCCAGACTCACTCGGGTACTTTTAATGGTATATTTGAAT
>DATKLQ010000349.1:0-10748 GCA_035542335.1 Ignavibacteriaceae bacterium
CGGTGATTTAAGCGATACCGAGAGGTCACAGGTTTGGGGTGCTACATTCAGCACTCCGGAAGGAATCAATCCCAGGGAAACATTTATAGCCGAATTTAAAAACCTTTCCGCAAAAATTCTTGAATTGCGTCCGGTGCGGTTAAGCAATCCTTTAAAACGTGAAGAGAGAAAAAAAGTTTTCTTGTTTCCATTCCAATTCAGCTCTCTTGAAGATAAACTTTCACATTTAATCGGGGAGGTATTTCAGCATAATCCTTACCAGGATAATCCAATCTTCAGAGGGTTTTATTTTACCAGCGGCACACAGGAAGGATTTCCTCTTGATATTGCTATCAAGGAAATTGCCAGGCAATTTAATCTTCCCGAACCTGTCAATGAAAAAACGGATGAAGCAAAGGAAAGCAAAAATTATTTCATCAAAGATTTGCTGAATGAAATCGTTATAGGAGATCAATATTATAAAGCAGGCCAAACCTCGGGTTTTGCAAGAAGGCAAAATAATTTAAAGCTGGCAACTATATCCGCATCCCTCATTTTTATTATCTTATTTGCTGCATTAACCCTGATCGGCTATAACGGCAGTGTCGGCTCTCTTGAAAAAATTTCCGTAATTGCCGCTTCATTTATAAATATAAACTGGAACGGAAACCTGCTGGCAAATTTTAAGGAAGCCGAAGACCTTAGATCGATGATAAGCAAAATTGCAGACGGAGATGCGGTAGAGTCAATTACGAGCTTCGGATTGGACAGGACGGATGGTGCATACCGGCCGCTGAGCGAATTGTATATAAATAAAACCGAATCTTTTTTTAATCAGAATATCGTGAGCGAGATAAATTCCGTCTTAAATAATTATGCAAACGGCCAGGATTACCCGGGAGAAGAAATTTATTCTTACCTAAAGACTTATTTGCTGCTCGGGAATGAAAGGGCGCGCCTGGATACAACCGAGCAAAGATTTTTAAGCTCGGTCTTCCTAAAAATATTGGAATCAAGATTTATTAATCAGAACCCCGCGGCTTCAACAAAAGAAAAAGATTCCTTAAGGCAATTCTTTAAAGATTATGTTCGCATGGCCGCTGTCCAGATGAGCCGAAAAAATATTTACCCGGTGAAAAATGACAATCTGCTTATAAGCATAGTCAGAGACCGAATTCAGTTTACACCCAGTTCGGAGAGTATTTATGCACGCCTGAAACAGATGGGCATTAATCAATTTCCCGGTGAATTGAGCTTGGAGCAGATTATCGGCGGAAGATTTTCTCCCGTAATAACCACTAGTTACAGGATCCCAGGAATATTTACAGCCGAGGGATGGAAAAACTTTGTACAAAAAGCGATTATATCCGAAAGTACAAACCCCGGACAAGAAGATTGGGTACTTGGTAAGGGAAGGGTGCAGGTATCGAATGATTTGATTGACAGCGAAAAACTTAAGAAGGAATTGCTGGTGCTCTACGTTAATGATTTAAAGGAAACATGGGAGCAATTTTTTCAGAGCATAAGATTCGAGGGATTCTCTACGGTTCCCTTTGCTGCAAATAGTTTAAAGGTATTGAGTGATCCCGTCAATTCGCCTCTCGTTTTGATTTTTAAAAATTTCCTCTCTCAGCTTCAGGGTATTGCAGAAATACAGCCTGCCCATGATTCCGTAAAAATTAAAACGGCATCTTTAACTCAAGGCCCCACAAGCTATGATAATTTTACGGATATCGATAAATACTTTAAATTCATCTCTAACCCTGACGGTTCAGTTGCTCCTGATTTGGCTGCGGTAATTGCGCAATATGGTTTATTAACCGGCGTGGCTGAGTCAATTAAAGACGGGCAGGATATAACCAAGGATTATGCGGTCAAAGTATTAAGCAACCAGGCAATTGAATTAACAACATCTTTAAATGCAATTAAAGGTGCATTATACAACCTTCCCGCTGTCCAGGAATTATTTACCGCACCGGTCATGCTTACCTGGAATGCTGTTTTAAACGATGCTGCTCAATATTTAAACATTCAATGGAATACAAAAATTGCAGATTATTTTAATAAAAATTTTGCCGGCTACTATCCATTTAATATTTCGGGCAGCGATGTTCCCCTCCAGGATTTTATAGAATTTTTTAAACCTCAGGAAGGGATACTTTGGGCATTTTTTAATAAGGAGTTAAGTGCATTTATTGATAAGGACAGGTGGAAAGTAATAGAGTGGAACAAGCAAGGAATTAACGTTTCCAATGAATTTCTTGCCGCTCTTAAAAAATGCGATGATATCAGCTCTACCTTCTTTAAAAACGGGGATTTAAATGTTTCATTTAAATTAAAACCACTGCTTCCGGAATCAAAAACAGTGCAGGGCCAAAAACCGGTTGTGGAACAAGTTTATCTTTCAATCGACGGAATTGAAAATTACTATAAAATGGGCGCTCAATTTTGGACCGATTATACCTGGCCCGGAAGTAAAGGAACACCCGGGGCAAAAATGTATCTCTCAATCAGGAATTTCGGAAGTTCCGATCCTAAAAGTTATGAAGGCGATTGGGCTTTATTTAAGCTCTTGAGCGATGCCACTATCACCAGAGGTGAATCTTCATCCCTGTATACCTGCAGCTGGCGTTTTCAAAGAGAAAACAGGTACAATATAATTGTTTCCTATCAGTTAAATGCAGTAAGCTCTAAAAATCCTTTTGCCGGATCTCTTTTCAAATCAATAAATCTTCCATCCCGGATAAACTAATAATTTTTTTTAAAGTTTTTTTAAAACTGAAAATCTAATATAGATGACCTTCCGCGATTCTTTGATCGATTATAAATTTTCCGCAGGATATTTCGGTAAGCTTCCTAATTTTCCCGATTTTATTAAATACAATGCTGCGATGCCGGAAATTTTAATTCTGGATAAATGGATCCAGGATGGAATACTGTGGGGAAGGAAAACCGGAAAAAATTATTTCCGAAATACACAGGCCGGGCGGGGAAATGCTTTTGATATTTCATCACCTCTATATTTTTTATTCCCATTCACAAGAACAGAAAATATTTTATTAGGAATCATTTATCCAAGCTCCGATAAAACAGGCAGGGAATTCCCCTTTATTATTTTTATGAGCCTTAGCAAGAATAAAACCTCAGGTCTTCCTGCTTATCTTTTCCCCCTTTTTTTTTCTGAATGGTTTGATTTCTGCAATCTCTTTTTTACCGAAATATCGTCCCTTGTTTCTTCCGGGAAAGAGAGCTTGCTTTCTTTAAATCTTAAGCTGAATCATCCCCCGGTACTGCCATTTATTGGGGAAAAAAATCTTTTGCAAAGCACCAAGATTTCTTATAATAATTTTATCTCGGAAAACATTCAACAGGAATTCTGTGAAAAGGTCTTGGAAGACTCAAATGGTTTAAAATTTTCAAATTTGCTGAATAATCTCGTAAGCAGCCTTTCATTTTTACGTTTAAAGCCGGATTCTTCGGTTTCCTTCGGAATAAAAATAACGATGATACACAACCCGGATTATGTTTTTTTCTATATCGGATTTTTTATACAAACAGTAATGATAATTTCACGCAAAGATTCAAATCCGGGAATCTTCATTAAAAATGAAAAAAGCTTTACACACCTGTTCATATTCTTCAACTGCCCTGTACCTCAGCATTATACGGATCTTTTTTATGACAACGGGGAGAGTGAAAGAATGATAAATGCAAATGCCTTAAGGAATTCCGAAAAAATAAATACCTGGATTAATTTTTTTTCAGGAAATCCGAAAGGTAATCTTAAAGATATCTTAAATGAATTAACCTAAATAATAATTATACAGATGAAGGAAATAGACGAAAATTTAATATCTGATTTTGCCAAGGAATTTCTTGATTCCATTCCCGGTGATTCGGCTGCCGGAATAGATGCCGCTAACGGGGAAGAGTATTTTAAACTGAATATGGAGATAGCGAAAACTGCTCCCGATTATAAGCTGATCATTGAGCTTGCGGGTATAATTTTAAAAGAGAAAAGCAAAGATATTAAAGTAGCCTGCTGGTTATGTTTTGCCTTATTCAGAACAGAAAAAATAAAAGGGCTGAAAGACGGCTTGAGTATAATATATTATTTGCTCTCAAAATTCGAGGACAATTTATTCCCTTCAAATACTGCTCACAGAGGCAAGGCGCTGCAGTTTTTAAATACTTCAAGATTTACTAAGCTGGTGGAAAAAGAGGAAATAAATAAATCAAATGCCGAGGATGTGATTGAGGCAGGGAAGGTTTTAAACTTAATCATTGATGAAAGCGGAAAACTTTTTACAAAAGACGGACCTTCACTTAAGGCACTTCAGGAAGTTCTTCAGGAGCATGTCAGCACTGCAAATTCTGTAATATCTCAAGCGAAACAAAAACCTGAAGCTCCTAAGCCTGAACCTCTAACCCCGACCCGGGAAGATATAATTGAAAAAGCCAAGGATGTCGTTGTTACTGCCGAGGGGAAGATTGAAAAACAATCCGCCGAAGAACATATCGTAATGATGCCGGTTGCTCCGCCTAAGGAGCATAAATTAATATCGGATAAAGATGCAATTGCGCAGATCAGGCAGGCTCTCACGTTTTTCTTCGAAGCAGATCATGAGGGAAATAAAAGTGAAAAGATTCCCTCACCCGAATCTGTATTTGTTTTCGGTCTCTCGAGGGAGTTTCAATGGAGCAGGCTTATTCGTCCGCTTGATAATGATAAAATGACCCAGGTAGAGCCTCCTAATAAGATTATCCAGTCTAAAATAAAAGAATGGTACACTGCCGGGAGCTGGGATACTTTAATTGTAAGGATTGAGACTAATTTTTTAAGACCCGACAGTGAATTTCCTTATTGGCTTGATCCGCAGAGATATGTTGTGAAAGCACTCGAACAAAAAGGCGGGAATTATTTAAAAGCTGCAGAAGCCGTCAAATTTCATCTGGCGAAATTATTAAACAGGATACCTGATCTTGTAAATTTAAAATTCAGGGATATGCAGACTCCTTTTGCCGATGAGGAAACTCTTAATTGGATTAATGAAGAAGTGAAAAATACATTGGGAGGAGGAAAAAGCGAATCGAATTCCCTTCCTCCAATTGTCGCCGAAAATTATGATCATATAAATAAAGAGTATGAGAGCTTTCTAAAAGAGCTGCCGGGGAAATTTGAAGAGAATCTTTCCGCGATGCAACAGGGAGTAGAAACCGATACAAGCCTTCATGCAAAATTTATTAGGAAACTTAATATAGCAAGCTACTGCTTTAATGCTAAACAATACGATTTAAGCAAAGTATTCCTGGCTGAATTAAAAAAAGAAATAGAATTATACAATCTTTCCGATTGGGAGCCGGCTTTATCTACGGCAGTTTGGAAAACCTGCTACCTTATAAATTCAAAAATAGCTGAGGAAATAAAAGATGAAGGAGAAATAGTTTCACTGCAGAGAGAGCAAAAAGAATTATTCAATAAGATTGCTAAATATGACGGGATTTTGGCAATAAAATTAAATCAAAATAAAAAATAACAGGAGGTCTCAATGGCACGGCTAACAACGCCTAAAATAGCGCAGAGGGTTAAAGTTTCTATTCTTCCCAGCAGCGATGCGAAAGAAAGCGTGGAACTTGATTACAGGCTGCTTTTGCCCGGGAATTTTACTAAAAGCGAACCTGGGAGCCAGGGCATGATCAAAGACAGGCGAATAAGGACAATCAGCAGGAAGGGAGATTTTCAGAAAGTTCTAAAGGATTATAATCCCAAGCTTAATCTTGTTGTCCCGAATAAATTGTCGGATGATCCCGAAGCCCAGATGGAAGTTAAACTTGATTTCCAGGATATCAAGGACTTTCATCCTGATGAAATAGTTAAGAAGGTTGAACCGCTGAAGCAGCTTCTCGAAGCCCGGGAAAGATTGAAACAGCTTAAACTCACAGTTTTAAAGGATGCCAATCTTAAAAGGGCACTGGAAAATGTATTAAAGGACGGAAGCGGCAGCATTGAAGATTTAATGGGTAAACTAGGCACGTCTCAGGAGAAGAAAGAAACTCCCGCAGGCTGATCTCATGATAAACGGGAAATGGAAAACCTGTACGGCGAAGCCCGACATTGTCGGGCGTAGAGGGATGAAAAATGGAAAATGGAATTCATCTATCCATTCAATCATTCAGTCATTCATCCATTCTCTAATTCCCCTGATTAATTAAACATTTTATAAAAGACCTATTCAGAATTTGGAGGTTAAAATACAATGGCTAAAGAACAAACAGTTGCAACGGAAACTTCGCAAAGTTCAGTTGATAAATTATTATCGCTGCTCGATGAGAGCAAAAAAAGTGCGGTTGCGGAATTCATAGGCAAAGTCGGGAAAGAATCCCAGGTATTTAAAGTAACCGGAGCTTTGCTGGACTCTTATATTGCCGATGTTGATACAGTATTGAGCGCCCAGATGGATGAGATCATTCATAATAAAGATTTCCAGGAACTCGAATCGACCTGGAGAGGGCTGTTGTTCCTGGTACAGAATACCGAATTCAGCAAGCCTATTAAATTCGAACTTCTCGATGTGACTAAAGAAGAGCTTTATGAAGATCTCAATGAAG
This sequence comes from Ignavibacteriaceae bacterium, assembly GCA_035542335.1. Taxonomy (GTDB): domain Bacteria; phylum Bacteroidota; class Ignavibacteria; order Ignavibacteriales; family Ignavibacteriaceae; genus DATKLQ01. Next base: position 6,589 of record DATKLQ010000349.1, read on the forward strand.
CCGCAAACGGTGAAGGTTATGAAAAAGATTCCGGATTGTGGCATCATATTTATTGGGGTGCATATGACAAAGTCGGCGGACATTCTTATACATCAATTGTTGGTAATTTTGAAATTACAAATTCTCCGCAGGATATCAGCTTACTCCAGCATCTTTCGATTCTATCCGAATCGGCACAGCTTCCGGTTATAGCCAATGCAAGTCATAATTTTTTTGGCGAAGGATCATTCGGTGATGTTATGAATAACAGGTTCCTAACCGAACAGATAAAAGACGGAGCAGAATATACAGCATGGCGGGCGTTCCGGGATGACGATCGATCCAAATATATAGGATTAGCTCTGCCCCGGTTCCTGGGAAGACTTCCCTATAATGCCGAATCCGAACCCACAAAGAATTTCAACTATTCGGAAGGCATTTACCGTGACAATTCCGATCACAGCCTATGGTGCTATGCATCTTATGCACTGGCTTCCAACATGGTAAGAAGCTTTGAAAAGTGGGGCTGGAGCGTAAAGATTGTTGGAGTGGATTCGGGCGGTAAGGTCGAAAATCTCCCAACTCCGACTTACGAAGAGCATGGAATGAAAAAATTAAAAGTACCTGTCGAGGCTTCGGTAGGCCAGGCTAAAGACCAGGAGCTTTGTGATCTCGGATTTATTCCTCTTGCCCATTGGGACAGAACAGATTATGCATGCTTCTTTGAAGTTCCTTCTATCAACCGGCCAAAACAAATTAAAGGCGATCCTGAGGCTACTGCAAACTATTCGGTTGGTGCCAGGCTGCAGTATACAATGCTTGTGACTAGGATAGCTCATTATTTAAAATACAGGCAGTTAACATTCATCGGAAAGAATGCAGGGCCCGGTGAAATCGAAAGGGATCTGAAGAAATGGCTCGATACTTTAGTGGCCGATTTTCCTAATCCGCCCGAAGCAGTAATTGCCGAGCGTCCTCTACGTTCATACCAGCTTAAGGTTTCGGAACTTACCGAGAAACCGGGATTCTTCCAGATAACAGCTGAATTCAGACCTCACGTGGCAATTACGGGAATGGATATAAATCTAAGGTTAATTGCTTTCCATTCAGCAGAAGAGAAATAGTCATTCTTTTTGTGTTCATTAAATTTTTATCTCCATTCGATACCTCAATGGATATCTAATTTCCTTCAATTAACTTAATTATAAAATTAATCACCGGAGGTTTATTATGGCAGTAAAAGGCACGATCCAGTTTAAAGACGGCGACGGTAATGATCTGACCGGACCGCGCGAGGATGGCTCCAGTTTAATACTGGACTTTAATTTCGGCGTTATGCTCCCTTTCGATGCCCAAGGAAAAATTCAGGGGCAGCGGAATATTACTCCATTTACAATAACAAAAGAAATTGATCAGCTTACGCCTCAGCTTGCTCAGATAATCTGTACCGCTGCACGCTGTAGTTCGATAGCTGTTTTTCTATTCAGAATTGAGCCGACAACAGGGCTAGAGAAAATGTTTTTTACGTATTTGTTCGAAAATGCTCATATTGTTTCACAAACCCAATCCATGCCTTCTCACACCGGCGATAGAGCCGAAGATGTAGGTCATTTGGAAACAGTATCCTTCCTTGCTGAAAGAGTGACATGGCTGTTTAGCGAGGGGAATATTCAGTTCATGGATGAACCTGCATTGCACCTGACACAATAAAAATATCTTTTGGGGTGGTGCAAATAAATCTCTGAATTAAGTGAGAATGAATTTGCTCCACCTTTTTCAAAACAAATATGGAAGCGAAATCAAGAGATGGCTGTAAAAGGCGAAGTGATCTTTAAAGATCATGAAGGGAATGTTCTAAAAGGCCCTCATGAAAATGGTTCAAGCTTTATCTGGCAGTTCAATCATGAAGTTTTTCTTCCTTCAGGCAGTGAAGACCATACTATTCAAGGATATCGAAAGATAATGGCATTTGAAATAGTTAAAGTCATCGATGAATTGACTCCTCAGCTTTATCAAATTATGTGCAAAGGAGATACATGCACTGAAGTCGCGATTACCCTTTTTAGAATATCCCCGGAGACCGGCGGAGAAGAGGCATATTTCAAATTCCTACTTAAAAATGCAAAGATTATTTCAGTTAGTAATTGGATGTATCCCGTTTTCGATCCGGTTTATGAAAGCTACGGTCATATGGAAAAAATCAAAATCCTTGCAAAAGAATTTACATGGGAGTTTATAAAAGGCGGGGTCAGCTATACAGAAGAAACTTTTTAAAATTTCGAATTTCGAAATTCGAATTTCGGATTTGTTAAATCCGGAATATGGAATAACACAAAGTATTGCGAAATGAAAAGTCTCAGCCTTTACGATCTGCTTGTCGGTCAGTTTGTTTCCGAAGCCCAAAACCCCGACGAAATTGATCCCGGCCAATTCGATAACTTATCGGAAGAGCAGAAGCTTAGAAACAGTATAATTGAAAACCTGCGGATGGTTCTATCTACCCGACAGGGTTCTGTTCAGCATCTGCCCGATTTCGGAATGCCCGATATTCTGCAGCTTTATTTTGATTCCGGTAATTCAATTGATCCCGTCAAAAAAGAGATAAAAAATGTAATAATGAAGTATGAACCGAGGATCGGAGATGTTCAGGTGCAAAAATCCGATTTCGATCAGGAATCAATGAGGATTACACTTAAGATTGTAGCAACTATTAAAGAAACTCCGGGTAAGGAGATTCTTCTCACCGAATTTTCTACCACCGGCTGGACTAAGGTAATGTTTGAGAAAGACCTCAAGTAAATTGCGGAGTTTGAATTTCGGATTTCAAATTTAATCCCAAATTCGCAATCCGAAATTCATTCATCCATTCAATCATTCAATTTCAACCCGTCCTCCTTATGAGCATCGAAAAATATTTCGAACGTGAATATAACTTCCTTCAAACCGCAGGGGAGGAGTTCAGCAAAAAACATCCGACTTTGGGCTCGCGCCTCCATATGAGTGAACGCGAAAGGAAAGATCCGTTCGTCGAAAGATTGTTTGAGGGTTTTTCTTTCCTAGCCGGTAGAATCCACGAGAGGCTTGACGATGAATTCCCTGAAATTGCCGGGGGAATATTAGATATTCTTTTCCCCCACCTTTTAAAACCTTTCCCTTCGTGTGCAATTTTATATGCAAGACACAAACCCGGTGCAATCACGGCGCCTACGATAATTAAGAAAGGAAGCGAAATCCAAACCCAGACAGGCAAATATAAAGTAAAATATAAAGTGCTTTCGGGCCCGCTGGAAAAAAGCCGCGTTACCGAAAAAGAAGAACCAGCCGAATTTACTTTCCGCACAACACAGGATTTGACACTCAGGCCTATGAAGTTGGATCAAGTTAGAGTTGAAGACACTGTACAAGGTGCTTCTGCGTTGGTGCTTAAAATTTTTCCGGACAGAAATATTGATTATAATTCACTTCAAATGAAAAACTTCCAGATTTACCTTCACGGTGCGGCTTCAATTAAGTATAATCTTCACCTCTATTTGACTACATATGTATCCTCAATTTCCGTGAGAGAGGCAGATAACCCCGATCAGAAATTCCGGACAATTGAAGATTTTAAAATTAAAATCCCGGAACTTACTGCCGAACAGGAAACAGATGAAAGCAATGATTACTCTTTGCTCCCTTATGTGAAGAGGACATTTTCAGGGTACAGGCTGCTTCAGGAATATTTTTCATTCCCGGATAAATTTTTCTTCATCGAGATATGCGGCCTGGAAAAATTCCAAGCCTCGGGTTCATCTGTTCCTTTTGAAATTAAATTTGAGTTTCAGAAGAAGATTCCCCGCGACAAAGTACCCGCAATAAATAATATTTTTCTTCACTGTGCTCCTATTATAAATTTATTTTCACGCTCAACCGAAGAGGTGATTGTGAACCAGAGGCTCCCTGAATATTATATTGTTCCTGATCTTGACAGGCGTAAAAGCAGGGAAATATACTCGGTCGATAAAGTCTCCGGGATCAGCGAAGATAAATTCCATCAATATAAATATGTCTCAATAAATTCTCACGATATCCTGGAAACCAATGATCCGGAATATAATTACAAGAGATTTTATTCTGTTTTCAGGAGAGTTGTTCCAGGCGATATGAACGAAACTTATATCAGATTATTCGGACCAGGCATG
>DATKLQ010000350.1:0-4300 GCA_035542335.1 Ignavibacteriaceae bacterium
TCTATCTTAATCTTAATCTTAATCCCAGGTTTAAAACAAACCCCCCGGAAAAGATCCGGATTTTTAATCCTTATGAAAAGGAAGAAGTCAAAAGAATTGTTAAAAACTTTTACAAAAAATTCTTCAATGATTCAAACAAACGAATATTTATTTTCGGAATAAATCCCGGGCGTTTCGGAGGCGGGCTGACAGGAATTTCTTTTACCGATCCTGTGGCTTTAAAAGAATACTGCGGAATAGAAAATAATCTCGGATCGAAAAAGGAATTATCAAGCAAATTTATTTATAATGTAATTATGGAATACGGAGGAGCAAAAAAATTCTTCTCGAATTTTTATTTAACTGCTCTTTTCCCTCTCCCCATTTTATTAAATGATAAAAATTATAATTATTATGATAATGCTGAACTTCTTAAGAAACTTAAACCGTATCTTGAAGATTCTTTCAGGCAGCAGGTTTTATTCGGTGCCGACCGGAATTCAGCTTTCAGTCTGGGAAACAGAAATTATAAATTTTTAAAAGAAATTAATGAAAGGCATAATTACTTTAAGGAAATAAAAGTCCTGCATCATCCCAGGTATATTATGCAGTATAAGCAGAAGCAGGTAAAAAAATATGTCGAAGAATATTTGAATAATTTTCAGAAATGATGCCCAACCTTTTTGCCGGCATCTTGAAATGCAGTCCTGCCGTCTGCACAGGTCTGTCATACCGAATCATGTGCTGAATTCATTTCAGCATTATTCCGGCATCTGTTTACTTTTTGAAGATTTTGAGATTACTCAGAATGACACGTGCCTATCTCATTATCCATCAAACATCCCACCTGATCGGCGGGCAGGCATCTGTCAAACATTGACCCATGTCACTTTTTCCCAAATAAGTTTACTTATCTTTTATTCACAAACTTTGAGGGAAAAATGAAAAAAATCTTTATATCCTTTTTATTTTTAATCCTTCCGCTGTTTAAAGTTTATTCTTTTCCAAGTTGCGGGAGCGCGGCCTGTCCGTTGAATTCAAACAACCCGCTTGTTAGAGGATTGTTTTTTTTAAGATTATCTCATGAATATATAGACCAGGATAGAATATTTGTCGGAAGCAGCCGGTCATTTGTGGGGGCAATCCCGGAAGAGCATGATGAAGTCTCAACTTTAAACCAGATAACTGCATTTTCATTGGGTTACGGTCTGACCGATTTTTTAAGCCTGAACTTTGCTCTGCCTTTTGTTCACAGGGAACACTCTCACATTCATCATGGCGAAGAGGGACCGGAACTGGAACATTGGAATTTTACAGGCGTGGGGGATGCAGTTTTGACAGCCAATATTTCTCTCTTCAATAATGGAAATAATAATTCTTTGCTCAACCTTATAGCAGGGGTTAAGCTGGCTACAGGCGTTACGGATTTTAAAAATCCTGAAGGCGAAGCGGCAGAGGTTACTATACAGCCCGGAACCGGGTCGACCGATTTCCTTCTAGGTGCGGCTTTTACTAAAAACCTGGCTTCGGTCCCGGTTTTAGCAGGACCGAAATATTCATCATTACCGCTTACTCTGCTTGCAAGCTATAAGATCAATACGAAGGGTACAGATGATTACATGTACGGGAATGAACTGCTTCTCCACCTGAGCACATCGTACAGATTTATTGAACAGGCCTCCCTGCTGCTGCAGGTGAATGCAAGGTTCCTGGGTAAGGCTGATCCGGGTTTAACAGGTGAACCCGCTGAAAATACAGGGGGAAAATGGGTATTTATTTCACCCGGTATAAAGTTTTTCCCGATGGAGGGTTTATCACTCTACGGATATTACCAAATCCCGGTTTATCAGAATGTAAACGGGATCCAGCAGGCTGCGGCATATAATCTCCAGGTCGGAATTCAGCAGGAAATAAATTTTTTTGATTAGTTTGTTTTTTGTTTAACATTCATAAATTCTATTCGGGTTTAAATATTATGGCAAAAAATTACTGGCTAGTGAAATCGGAGCCTGATGTATTTTCAATCGAGGATTTGAAGAAAAGCAAGAACCAGACAACGCACTGGGACGGCGTAAGAAATTACCAGGCAAGAAATTTTTTGAAAAATGAAATGAAAAATGGGGATGAAGTTTTATTTTATCACAGTAACACCGAACCGCCTGCAGTGGTTGGTATATGCAAAGTAGTTAAAGAAGGCTACGCAGACCATACACAGTTTGATCCTGAAGATAAACATTTTTTCCCTTCCGCCGATCCGAAAAACCCAATCTGGTACATGGTCGATGTAAAGTTCGAAAAGCAGCTGAAAAAATCTGTAACGCTTCAAGATGTAAGAGCAAACCGTAAATTGAAAAATATGCGGCTTGTAAAAAGAGGCAATCGTTTATCGATTATGCCGGTAATGAAAGAAGAGTTTGAAGAAATTCTTAAAATGAGCGAGAAATGAGTTGAAATTTATCCGCCTGCTTCGGCAGACAGGCGAATTACGAATTATGATTTATGAATTAATTCCTAAATCTGAAATCGTAAATCTGAATTCGTAAATCTGAAATCGTAAATCTGAATTCGTAAATCTGAAATCGTAAATCTGAAATCATAAATCTGAAATCGTAAATCTGCACCGGGTTTCCCTTAGTAAAACCTTCCTCCCCGCCTTCATTAAATGATCTCTTGAAATAGTATTAATCCATAATTTCAAAACAGACCCTAAAAAATTATTAAAAAATAATCGAAATATTTTATTGTAATAATTATATTTACTAAAACAAGCAAAAGAAATTATTAAAGGTATTTTAATGAATGCTTCAATACTAAAAAATGTAGCTCTGATTCTCTGCTTAATCGGAATTTTTCATTCTCCTAAGCTTCAAGCGGCACAAAACGAGAATTTAACGTTAGCCTCGCCCGACGGGTCCGTACAATTGACCATTTCAGTCGCCGGCAGCATAACTTACTCGGTCAGCTATAAAGGAACCATCCTGGTGAGGCCTTCTAGAATCAGCATGATCATCAATGGAAATAAAGTCCTCGGTGATAATCCGAAAGTACTTAAAAGCTATACAAAATTTATCGATGAAACCACAAAGCCGGTTGTTAAACAGAAAAGTGCTCTTGTAAGAGATCTCTGCAATATGCTTCGAATAGATTTCGACAAAAATTATTCATTAATATTCAGAGCTTATAACGACGGAATTGCCTACCGCTTTAAAACGCACATAAACGACACCATTACGGTTACAAAAGAGAATATAGAATTTAACCTTGCCGATGATTATCATATTTATTTTCCTGAAGAAGACAGCTTCTTTTCACACCAGGAAAGAATTTATAAGTATATAAAGATAAGCGGGGTTCCTGCATCTAAATTCAGTTCAATCCCTGCACTCGTAGACTGCGGAAAAATCAAAATAGGAATCACTGAAGCTGATCTTTTCGACTACCCGGGATTTTATTTAACTCATACCGACAGCGCTTCGCTCAAGCTTAACGCGGTCTTTCCCGGTTATCCTCTTGAAGTTGAACAAACCAATGACCGGGATGTAAAAGTAACCCGTCATGCGGATTATTTAGCAAGGACAATCGGTGCCCGCGATTTTCCATGGCGTATTTTAATCATAACCGAAAATGATGAAGATTTGATTGCCAGCCAGATGATCTATAAGCTGGCGTCGCCTCCAAAAATAAATAATACTTCCTGGATAAAACCCGGCAAAGTTGCATGGGACTGGTGGAATGCACTTAATATTTACGGGGTTGATTTCCAGTCGGGGGTAAATACCGAAACTTATAAGTATTATATTGATTTTGCTTCCGAGCACGGCATTGAATATGTAATACTTGATGAAGGCTGGTATAAAGCCGGGAACTTGTTAGAGGTTAATCCGGATATTAATCTTTCTGAAATCATAGAATACGGACAACAGAAAAACGTCGGGATAATTCTCTGGGTAATATGGAAAACTCTCAATGATCAATGGAATGCAGCATTTAATATGTTTGATTCATTAAAGATCAAAGGAATTAAAGTGGATTTCATGCAGAGAGATGATCAATGGATGGTAAATTTCTATGAAAGAGTTGCCAAGGAAGCGGCAAAAAGGGAGCTGATTGTAGATTTCCATGGAGCATATAAACCGACGGGATTAATCAGAACCTATCCCAATGTAATTTCTTCGGAAGGGGTAATGGGAAATGAGTGGAATAAATGGAGCGAAAATATAACACCCGAGCATACTGCAACAATTCCTTTCATACGTATGCTTGCCGGGCCAATGGATTTTACCCCGGGCGGAATGCTCAATGGCACTAAGGAAGATTTCAA
>DATKLQ010000351.1:0-7846 GCA_035542335.1 Ignavibacteriaceae bacterium
CGGAAGCCGTGCGGATATCGGTTTGCCCGGAGTTCAGCTAGAGCTGGTTCAAAAAATATATGGGCTGGGAAAACCTCTCGTAGTTGTTCTGATGAACGGCCGTCCCCTTACAATTGAATGGATAGATAAACATATTCCTGCAGTCGTCGAGTCCTGGTTCCTTGGGACCCAAACAGGAAATGCGGTTGCCGATGTATTGTTTGGAGACTTTAATCCCTGCGGCAAGCTCCCTGTTTCTTTCCCCCGTTTTGTTGGGCAAATACCTGTTAATTATAACCATAAAAGCACCGGCAGACCTTATAATCCTGAAGAAAAATTTACAAGCAGGTATATCGACTACCCGAATTCGCCTCTCTATCCTTTCGGGTACGGATTAAGTTATACAAATTTTAAATATTCGAATCTTAAGCTGGATAAATTGAAAATAAACAAAAATGAAAATATAAAAGCCGCAATCGATGTTACAAATACCGGTAAAGTTTCAGGCAATGAAGTTGTCCAGCTTTATATCAGGGATTTGGTTGCCAGCATTACCCGCCCTGTAAAAGAGCTGAAAGGTTTTCAAAAAATAGAATTGAAACCCGGAGAAACAAGAAAGATTGAATTTACTATTACACCGGATATGCTTTCATTTTTAGATATTAATTTGAAGAAGACAATTGAACCGGGAGAGTTTAATGTAATGATTGGGGGCAGCTCGGAGGAACTTTTAAAAGCATCATTTGAGATTGTAAAATAGAAAGCTTATACCGGATGCTGGATGCTGGATACTTGATCAAAAATTAATAATGAATAGTTAACAATGAATAATTAGAAGAAGAATTAATTAATTTTCTGGCAGTTTGGGCAAAAGTAAACGGCACCGCCGAGGTATGATTCCTTCAAAACCGGGTGAGCGCAATTGGGGCAGGGCTGACCGGCAGTATTTTTAGAGAGTACTGTCTTATATTTTCCATATTCTCCGAAAAAATCCTTTTCCGTATCCCTTCCGCCCAACCGGGCCATGCTTTTCAAAGTCTGTTTCATCGATTGAAACAACTTATACTGCTCTTTACCGGATAAGGTTGATTTTTTCTTTTTCGGATGAATGCCCGCGTTAAATAAAATATCCTGGAGAACCCCGTTGCCCAATCCGGGGATTCTTTGTTCAGTTGCCAGAAGAGCCTTTGCCGGAAGATCCCTAGTTACGCTTTTAATAAGATTGCAAAAGTAAAACTCATCAAATTCATCGGCAAGAGGAGAGATGCTGTTAAGGCTTTTTTGGTGATATTTATTTTCGAGCTTTCCTCTATAAGCCCAAATTCCGCCGTACATTGCCACGGTAAATGCAACTGCGCTTCCATCTTCAAAAATAATAAGCAGCTGATGTTTTTCCGGTGCCTGATCAACCGAGGGATAATATCTAATGTTTGTGCCGTCTCCTATAGTGATGCATGTATTGGAATCACAGAGGAGATCGACAAACATTCCATGTCCCCTAGTTGATTTTACTCTCCTTCCCGCAAGAATTTTATTATACCCGGCAGGATTGCCGGAGTACCATGCAAGCTTGTGAATTTTCGAAGGTTTTATAACTTCGGCAATTTTTTTACCGTTTAAAGTATTACCGGCCTGCAGGCTGATTGTTTTTGATTCCGGAATTTCGATCATAGTAACTCCTAAGTTCAAGCCCGCCTGCTGCGGGCAGGTTCCCGGCTTCACAAAAAGTTTCCGCCGACGCTTCGCTTTGGCGGATAGATCGCCGGGGCAGGCAAGTTCAGGTTCAAGAAGGGCGGTGCTCTTTTTAATTTTAAATTCCGTCACCATCTTGAAAAGGTAAAATCAGAACATTTTTTTTTGTCGAATACTTAATCAGACCTTAAGCTTATTTACTCTTTTTCCGATTGCCCTTTTAATTTTTTTATAGGATGGAGGAGGACCTGTTCTAATTTGTTTCCCGTCTACAAATAATGCGTCGGAAATGCCCCATTCGTTAAATATATCTTTGTCTTTTGTAGATATTTCCTGAAATATTGTTTTATTTCCGAACTCTGCCGAAGCCCTTTTCGCTCTTTCGTGCGTCATATTGAATGCAGGACACCACCCGTTGATAAATGATGTCACGGTAACCTTTCCTTCCGTCGGCTGAGGTTTCTTTTTTTCTTTAATCCATTTCGGAGGATTTGCATCTTCTGAAAAAGGTTTCCATAATAGAGCTATCATCCCGTTTTTATCGGCAATTTTAAAACCTTTTTTCTTAAACCAGGAGGCCTTCATCCATATAGGGAGTGCAATGCCCCATGCAGCCATCCCTTTCCCGTTTAAACGTCTTACGTCTTCTTCGGCTTCTTTCAACAATGCAGTCCCGATTCCTCTCTTTTGGCAATTACCGACTCCTTTATTTTTATGCCCGTGAACCCAAATACATTTAATAAAATAAAGATCTTTCCCGTCTGCAAAGGAATTTTCAATAGGGAGATATTGAATCATCCCGCAGACCTTTTCATCTTCAACGGCTAGCTTAATCCTCAATCCTTTATCCTTAAATTCCCGGTACCAAATTTCTTTATGATTTCCTGCTTCCTTAACTTCATCGGAATAATCCTCAAGGCATTTGAAATATATTGAATGGTATTTTTCATTTAAATTTATAATCTCCATTTTCCCTCCTATGAAGGTTTAGTCATTCATTCTAATAAGGTTTCTACCCTAATAGGATGCCTTAGTAATAAAACTATAATTCATAAATTAAACTTATTACCTTATCTAATGTATTAACCTATATTACCATGCCTCAAAGTCATCTGATAAAATTTCATTAAAGATTCATATTCTTCGGAAGAAGTAGTTTTTTTATGATGCCTGGGTTGGTTAAGTATATATTTGCAGACCCTATCCACATCGGTCTTAGACACTGAAAAGGCTGCTGCTGAATCCTGCCATTTAAATTTGGCTGTACATAGTTTGTTTTCATTTATAAACCGTTCAGAACTTTCTTCAATAATTGTGGATAAATATTCTTCCGATAATTTCGATGAACGCGAAATAAGGAAATGAACATGATCCGGGTTTGCATAAATTGAATACATTTTAGAATCATTGTTATTGACAATCCCGGTTATGTATTTTTCAATGCGAATCCTATATACTTCCTGAATGAGAGGCAATCTGTTCTGAAATGCGTATACAGATTATTATATTCAATTTTCATTTTTTTCCCCGTCATTATCTTCAAAATGGATGAGATCTTTTACAGTTTATGCTTAATAACCGAATATTTAAAAGGAAGCTGATCATAGAGCTCGCGGCAAAGATCATCAATATAATCTCCTTTTGCCGCTAAAAAAGCCGAGACATTTGTAAGCACGACTACACCCACTTTAACATTCCTCTCGAAAATCAATCCGCATGTATATCCGCCTGTAGCACCGGATGCACTTACGTGATGAAAAGAATCCGGGGCGTTAAATGTTGCCCATCCTAAACCTTGTGTCAGATATTCAGAGTATTTCTTTATTGATTTCTGGGCAAGAAAGAAATATGCAGTATCGGTCATATTTATTTTTATATATTTCGCCAAATCTTTGGCTGAAGATTTAATTCCGCCGGCTCCTACGAATGCTGAAGAATCCCAATCAAAATAGGGGAGCACCTCTCCTTTTTCATTTCTTCCCCGGACCATATGCATTATTCTTCCCGCATCAATTTTAACAAAAGTGCTGCCCATTTTTACCGGTCCGGTAATATAATCCATTAAAAGCTCTTCATAGGATTTCCGGGTAATCAATGTAAGCAGATGCCCAAGTAAACCGTAACCAAGATTTGAGTATGATCTTTTTTCACCGGGTGTTGACTGCAGTACTAGATTATTAGAAAGATAATTATAGAGCCGCCCGATATTATAACCGTCATATGGGTTGTAAGGATTATACCGGTGACCCTGATTTTCTTGAACGTCATCGGGTTCACGCGGTAATCCGGAGGTATGGCCGGCAAGATTAACAATTTTAATTTCCTCACCATTGAGTGAATTCTGTTTTAACTTGAACGGAAGAAATTTTTGTATAGGATCATTCAAATTAATTCTTTTGTCATAAACCAATTTGGCAAGTATAGTCCCTGTAAATGTCTTCGTAATTGATCCGATTTCAAAAATACTGCTGCTGTTGTCGATATAAATTAAAGAATCATTACGAATTAAAATCCCGGCATATTTTTCCGAATCAGGAGTGATAATACAGATTGATAATTGAGTACCTTCTGGGAAATGCTTTGCATATTTATAGATAATATCAGCCTGTGAGGAATCAAGCAGATACGGGTAATCTGAAACAGGAAGCCTGATAAGTTTTCTTGAGGTAGGAATCGAACAGGATAAAGAAAAAGAGAATAGTAGAACATAAAATAGATTTTTAATAAAATAATTCATCTTCTCACTTGAAATATAAAAGAATATCAAGTACCGAATCTGTACAAATTTTATTATACTCTAAAGATTGAATTTTATGCAGTTGCTTTATTCAGGTAATCTACCGCTTCATATGCATTCGGTGAATAGAAATCGGCCCCGATTTGAGTGCAGAAACTATGATTCACCGGTGCACCGCCGATTAATACACGCATCCCCGGATAAGTCTGCTTAATTGTCTTTACAATTTTATCCATGCTCAGCATAGTAGTGGTTAGCAGTGCAGAGAGCCCTACGGAGCAGCCCGGATTTTTTCCGATTGCATCGAGGAACTTTTGGGTGGAAACGTCGGCTCCGAGATCAATCACCTCGTATCCGCCGCCGGTAATAATCATAGAAACGAGGTTTTTCCCGATGTCGTGAAGATCTCCGGCAACTGTGCCGATTACGAATTTACCTTTACGCTGTACCTCGCCGGACTCCAGGAAAGGTTTTAAATGTTTCAGAACAGCATTCATTGCCCCTGCAGAGACTACAAGATTAGTAATAAAAACCTTATGCTCGCTGAAATCCTTTCCGATTCTATCCATTCCTGTCATACACGCATCCAGCAAAACCTTAGGCGGAATATTATTTTTTAATGCCTCTTCGGCAATTTCATCGGCGCCGTCCTGACCTTTCATATCGGGAGGAAACACCGATGTCCGTCTTACTTTTCCTTTATAAACACACATTGAAATTTTATCAATATACTCCTGCATAATTCTATCCCATATTATTGAATTCTTTAATTTTGGATTCTTTTATAATAACCGGGGTTACGCTTTCCCACATTACCGGCATTAAGTGGATTCCCCTTACTCCTTTAAGATTTTTAACTGCAGAGATTAACTCCAAAGCAATTTTGATTCCTTCTTCCTTGGGATCATGCGCTTCACCAATTCTGCAGATATACTCCTCATTTATTTTCATCCCCGGCACTTTTTCTTTCATCCATTTAAGAACTTTTATGGAATGTACAGGCATAATGCCGGCTATGATTGCGGTTTTTTTGTGAAGACCCATATCAGCTGCTTTTTCAATCCACCTGCAGAAGGGTTTCAGATCAAATACAGGCTGTGTTTGGATGAAACGTGCGCCTGCTTCGATCTTTTTAAATAAATTAATTAACCTCATTTCAAAAGGTTCGGCAAAGGGATTTGCCGCAGCGCCTATAAAAAATTCCGGCTTCTTTTTCATTTCGAATCCGGATAGGAGAAATCCGCTGTTCATCCCGGCGGCTGCCGCAACCAGCTGAACAGAATCAAGATCAAACACGCCTTTTGCTTCCGGCTGATCCCCTGAAATCTGATGATCGCCTGTCAGGCACAATAAATTTTTTACACCGAGAGCCGCGGCGCCTAAGAGATCGCTTTGAATTGCGAGCCTGTTGCGATCGCGGCAGGTCATTTGCATAATCGGCTCAACACCTTCATCAAGCAATATTTTTGCCGAGGCGATGCTTGATAAATGGACAATTGCTCTTTGGTTATCGGTGATATTTACGGCATCTACATAATCTTTAAAGTATTTTAATTTGTCCCGAAGAACATTCCCGTCGCAGCTTTGCGGAGGTGTTATCTCCCCGCAGACTACAAATCTGTTAGATTCTATTTTCTCTCTAAGCGTCATGGGTGATTAACTCTTTGATTTTTTCTTTATCCTTATGAACCAACCAAACCGGAGGTTCAATTCTCTTCCGGAATACATTTAACCAGGCAGATGTTCCTTCGAGGTTCCAGTTGTGTATTTTTTTAATTTTATAGAGCATGCTCATTCTATTAAAAAACCTTGATCGGTAATAGATCTTGTACCATACGCACTTTCTCTCAGGAAATACTTCGCAGTTTCCATTTTCCCGTGTTCCTCCGCAGGGACCGTTGCGCATACGTTTCGGACAATTTTGAGTGCATATAAATGCAGTAGTAGAAAGTAAACATTCACCGCAGTGTTTGCATCTGAAGAGCGGAACTTTAACAATATCTTCGAAAAAAAGTAAAAGCCGCGATATCCGCCGCTCTTTTGCACTAATGGCAGGTTTATCTAAAGTTACTAAATCTTCAATCATGCATTCTCCAATTTTTTAAATCAAGAATAGAACATCATTACTCTCATTATTACATCAACTCCTTCCAGGTCTAAGACCTCTTTCAAGCACAACATTGCAGGATCATCTTCCTTAAGCAGAGAATATTTTCTGTGCACGGAACCGATTATTGTGTTTATTCCGAGCGGCATAGCCATAGTTAAAAAAGCGCTTTCGAGCGGGCCTCTTACAGGCGAACCGTCAGGTTTTTTGGAAGGAAGCATTACAGTAAAATTGCTTAGTCCAACCGACATGCTAATATTACAGAGTTCTTTATCGTTATGAATTAATGACATTGCTTTCATCAGCCGTTTGAAATCGCCCTTTGAATCGCTGCCTATCGGCATAATTCCCGGATCTAGGATTAATTGATCGTTTGTCAGATTAGCAATTCGCAGATGAGCAATCTTCAGAATATCCAGTGCAGTAGCATATATCTGATCTGCAGTTTTATTCATTACCATTTCATCGGAGCTGTTCATTCCTTCGGTAATCAAGAGAATGGGGATGAAAGGTTTAACGGCATAAAGATCGAACAACTGCAGCCGGGCTTCGGAAATCGAGTTTAGTATCGGCTTCCTGTTTCCCGCGCGTTCCGGATCATACGCCCACAAGCCTGCTTCTGCAATTGCCGGGTCCGGTGTATCGATTGAGAGGGGAAGGGAAACATGCTCTTGAATTTTTTTCACAACTTCCGCCATGAAACCTGGGGTGCGGGGACCTACATTGACATCGATATAATGCGCGCCTTTTTCCGCCTGCAGCTTTGCAAGCTCCACTATACCATTGAGGTTTTTTTCTTCGAATAATGAATGAGTTGACGGAACCGAATCGTTAATAGACTCGCCGATAAGTGTCATTCCGGGAATGTTCATTCAATGCCTCCTAAAGCAGGTGTTTGAATGGTTGAATGTATGAATGGTTGAATGAATGACTGAATGGATGAATGACTGAATGAAGGAATGGGATTTCCCCCTATTTTAACCTTTTTCATTTAAGAAACTTAAAATATCCCCAATAAAAATGCAAGATTCAGACTGCCAACGGATCTTTTAAAATAGAAAATCTTTAACCTTTTTTAACCTCGCTTAGCAAATCTTTTTCAACAAAATTTCCTTATTTCAACAATTCCATTTTAATTATTTTATTTTTATTATTTGATAGAATTCTGCAAAAATAAATTCCGCTTGATAAATTCTGTCCATCAAAAGTAACAATGTAAGAGCCGGTTGTTTTATATTCGTTAATTAGAGTTGAGACTCTTTCACCTAATAAATTATATACGGAGATGCTAACAAAACTACTTTTATTTATAGAGTATTTTATAATAGTGT
>DATKLQ010000352.1:0-2596 GCA_035542335.1 Ignavibacteriaceae bacterium
GATCTTCTTCTGCTAGATATTTCCATGCCCGAGCTCAACGGGCTGGATGTGGCCCAGAGAGTTAGGCAGGAAAGCCCTGAAACCAGGATTATCATTCTTTCGATGCATAACCATGAGGAATATGTCCTGCAGGCGTTGAGATCCGGCGCCTCCGCGTACCTTCTTAAAGACGCAGCACCCAATGAACTTGAAATTGCAATAAATGCTGTGATGAGGGATGAGATTTATTTAAGCCCTTCAATTTCAAAGCATTTGGTAGGAGATTATTTAAGGAGAATCGAAAACCTCCGGGGTGAGGGAAATTCTCCAAAACAGGAAAATTTAAATCCTTACCAGCACTTGACTTCTAGGCAGCGGGAAATACTCCAGCTGATTGCGGAAGGGAATTCAACTAAAGAAATAGCGGAAAAGCTTTTTATTAGCGTGAAGACGGTGGAAACTCACCGCATGCAGATCATGGAGCGCTTAAATATCCGTGATATAGCCGGATTAGTCCGTTATGCAATAAAAATGGGGATTATTTCAGCCGAATAAAGATTGAAGTTTCTCCGGACATCCGTTTTCATATCTTCGCATGCATCCATGCATCTCATACATCCATGCCTCCATGCACTTCTCTTATCAGGCTAATCAATTATACATATCAGGCTTTCCCCGATTGAAGGATTAACCTCCTAAAACTACTTTTATCTAATAAAATCCTACCTAACTGCAAAGCTTAGATCATAAAAAAAATATCCTGAAATTTTTAAGGATTACTATGAACAAATTCTTCAATTTAGTATTATTTTTTTTAGTTCCCGCTTCCTTGCTTAACGGAACAAACATCGATGATGACGAAAGTAAGACGCCGGATTATAAGATGAGCCTGTCTCATGGAAGAATGATTAACCGGAATACTTTTGAATTTGATGTTTATATAAACAGCCTGGGGAAAAAATTTGTTCTGGAAAGCTATCAATGTGCATTTAACTTCGGTAATAATCTGCCGGCTAACGGCATTCAGTTCGACTATATCTCAAATTCCTCGGAATTAAAAAATGCCCCTATGCTTGCTGCAGCTCTGACTAATGAAGAGGGAAAGGTGATGCTTGCATTTGCATCTCAACCTTCCGGTACAGATACTGTCCTTGAAAATGAGGTGAAGATCGGAAGATTTAAAGTGATGATTATGAATCCCGGCAGTGATTCGCTTCCCTCAATCAGCTGGAATTTTAAAGGAAATATAAACACAATTATTTCAGCATCATCAAAGAATATAACAAATCCGTCAAACCACCTGAATTTTAACGGAAATCCGTCAAACGGCGACACCGATTCTCAGCTGCCCAAGGTGTATGCAATATCTCAAAATTTTCCCAATCCTTTTAATCCAACCACCGCAATCCGTTTTTCCCTTCCGTTCGATAGTAAAATCAAAATATCAATCTTTAATGCTTTGGGAGAGTTAGTTACAAACCTAGCCGATAAAATTGAGCAGGCAGGGAACCATCATATTTCCTGGGATGCATCAGGTATGGCTTCCGGCATGTACATCTATACTATTGAAGCAGAGCCTTTGAAGGACGGCAGCACTTTTAGATCGGTTAAGAAAATGATGCTTCTGAAGTAAGTGTAAAAGATGACATCTTTCCCAAAAGATGTCATCTTTATCATTCATCTCTTTTAAACCACATAGGCGCCTTAGAACACATAATTATTTTTTACTATGTTACTTATGTGCCTATGTGGTTTTATTTATTAATGGAGATCTGAATTTGCAATGGTTCATGTAACTCTTCTTCTTCTTTTTTTATGCTGGTCTTCTCCGGGTATTACACAGGAAAAGCTGACATCTATGGAAAGCTGGAAGCGGGAGGGAAGGAGCATTATACTTTCAACCGATTCGGGACAGGAAATGAAGCTGACTCCATACGGAGATTATATAGTGCGTATTCAGCCTATTCGAAAAGGTGAGAATTATTTCCCGGATGATTATTATGAAATGATAGAATCCAAAATCTGGGAGGGGAAATTTAAAGTTAAAGAGACCAAAGAATTTCTTTTAATAGAAACTATTCCATCCGACGGCATACTCGTAAAGATTAAAAAAAATCCAGTAAGAATTGAATTTTGCCGGAAAAATGATAAATCAATTCTGCTTTCCGAAAAAGACGGAATAGTCTGGGAAAATAAAAATGTTTATGCTTCCTTCATCTTAGATAACCGGGAAAATTTCACGGGTCTGGGTCATACATATCTCGGGAGATCAACAAAGATAAATTTAAAAGGAGAATTGATTGAAAGGAATTACGGAGCCGAGCACGGTGAACAGGCGCCCCTTATAGTTCCGTTCTATTTATCATCTAAAGGATATGGTATTTTCCTGAATTCAACTTTCCCGAACTTTTTTAATTTTGGAAAAGATAAGAAATATGAATTCGGCTTTAATGATGAGGGTTTTAAAAGCAGGATGGATTATTTTTTTATACTCGGCCCGGAATTCCCGGAAATTCTTGATCGCTATACTCAGCTGACCGGAAGGCCCCGATTGCCTATGAAAGCTGTTTTTGGATTAGCATTGTCTGATAAAGGAAACCCGCTGGATTCTAAAGAT
>DATKLQ010000353.1:0-4926 GCA_035542335.1 Ignavibacteriaceae bacterium
GAATCCGCCCATAGAAAGTCCTGCAATTCCCCGGAATTCTTTTTTGCTTCTGCACCTGTAATTCTTCTCGATGTAAGGAATAAATTCCTTTATGAAATAATCTTCATAATTATAAGTGCCCTTAAAGTTATTCATGTAAAAAGTCAGCTTGGCATCGGGCATTACAATTATCATGGGTGCAATTTTACCATTCTCTATTCCTTCATCAACAATTCTCTGCATTTCACCGAATTGTATCCAGGCAGTATGATCGTCTGTGCGGCCGTGCAGGAGATAAACCACCGGGTAATCTCTTTCAGAAGTTTCATACCCGGCAGGGAGATAAATTGAGAACTTCATCTCATCTTTTAGGATGGAGCTTTCAATAATGCCGTTTTCATAAACTTTACTTTTCTCATTCATGCCTTGTCCTCTTATCAGTACCTGGAGAAAAACTGAAAGAATTAAAGTAAAATAAAATTTCATAGTGAGTTACTCATGTTTAATATTTCCAGCAATTCAAAAACGGCATTTTCGGTTTCCTTATTTTTATCCAACTGCGGCTCCCATATATTTACGGATACTGCAACAATTTTTTCCCTAACAGCTTTAAGAAGAGTTTTCAATTCCGAAAGCCTAGGCCCTCCCGGAGCCTGGTAAAGCATTGCCGGAGCATCCAGGGGATTGATAACATCGGTATCTAGATGAAGATATATTTGTTTTTCATTCATGCATTCATCAATCAGTTCTTCAAGGTTTGAGGGCTGCCTTATTCGCGAATTACTTAAAGAAACAGATTCTTCTTTATCGAGACTGCGGCAGTCATAAAGAATTATTTTTTCCTCCGGGTATGGTTCAAGTTCAAGATCATTAAGTAGCACTGGTTCTTCATGGCCGGTTAAAATTGCGAGGGACATTCCGCCGATAAACCCGGAAGGTGAAGTTTTGTAGGTATTGAAATCGCCATGTGCATCGAGCCAAAGCAGTGCGGGATTTAAACCGGATTCTTTAATCCCTTTTATAACTCCTAAAGTTTTATGACAATCGCCGCCGATCGCAAGGGGGAGTTCATTTTTATTGATCTGATTTTGAACAAAGTCTGCTATTTTTTTATTTAAAGCTGAAATTACCGTATTTGTTGAAAGGTCGCTGCCGGTGTAAAAATTATCAATCCATCCGGCTCTTTCAATTGAATGGAAATCAGGCCTGTATTTATCTAAAAAATACGGCGAAAAAATTATATTCATGCTTGTCAATATCCAAATGTAGGAGCTTAATTAAAAGTAATGAATCCTCATGCTGAATCCTGTGCTGAATTGTTTTCCAAGCTAAATCCTTTGCTGAACTTGTCCTCTTTAGCTCGCCCGTCTTGGCTTGGAAGCCGGGGAGGACCAAAGGCGAGACAGGTTTCAGTATTTTCTTCGCATACTTTCACCGCTGATGATTCCGAGATTCCTCGGAATGACACGTTCTGCACCTTCCTGTCAAGCGTCCCAGTGCCACTGTTATGCTGTTCCGACTTGTCCGGATCGGCTGTCTGCCCTAAACTTAAGAAAGACTCGAGGATTGCTTTGATCTGCAATTATCCAAATTTCAATAAATTATTCTTTCCCAATTTTCCAAATCTCCTTCGATCACTCTGAACAAAGGATTCGGTTCGGGTATTTTAATTTTGCATATGGTAAAATACTTTCGGCGGTCCCGTTTCCATAATTTTCTTTTTAAATGATCCATTTCATAAATTATCTGACCGGCAGTTACGGGAATTTTCGATACCCCGGATGGAACAAGCTTTGAATGATCAAAAGCGAAATCCCTTGTAGATGCTTCATCATATAAATGCAGCAGATATGAGTTTACCGCCGAGATTGGATCCAGGTGCAACAAAAAGCGCTTCAGCTGCGGATGATTTTTATACCCGGTTGTCTGGTTCGAAAGCACTTTCCGGGCAAGCAGAGCCTCTCTCCAGCATGCCGTCAGACCTTTGGAATCTAAATACTTCGGATGGATACTCCAGAGCCTCAATTAAATTTTCCTTAAAAAATCCAGGATTATTTTTTTATCTCAAATTTTAACAAGCTTCCTTCAAGCATTGCCGGCACAAGGATTTGGTTCTGCTCAACCAACATGAAATCAGCCGGCCCGCCAATCGGTTCAGTATTAATAGCCTGAGCATTTCTGTCATTTATATTAATTTTATAAATAATTCCTTTCTTTTCAAATCCAACCCAATTGGAAACGATTATCTCATTATCATTAAGAATTGCAATACCATCGAAGTAGCCCTGCATATCGCTGACTTTTGTAAATGTTTTCTGCTCTTTATCTAATTCTATATAGCCGACTTCGCCGTTCGGCTGATTATTGGTTCCATAGCCGCATACGAAGAGCCGGTTATTTTTTTTATCATATGCCAAACCGTTAGGTCCCCGGAGCTTATCATTTAAAATTAACTCTTCAAAGGAAGGCTTTGCTCCAAGGCGTATAATAAAAATTTTATTAAGATCGGTTGCACTTACAAATAAAGTTGAATCATCTTTCACGGCAATGTCATTCAGAAAAGCAGCCTTAGTACCCGATAGATCGATATCGTATTTCTTTTCTCCCGACTGAACATCATATGCGGATACTTTATCTACGTCTGCGGTAAAAAGGGTTCCGTTCAAGATTACCGTTCCCTTTGGTGCGTTTAAGCCTCTGGCAAAAACCGAATCTCCCGGAGCGCCTGATTTACTGAGCTTCCATATAATTCCGTCGCCGTCCTTTGCGCTTGGATTAAGCTCTTTTCCAAGATTGCTTACATAATAATATTCTCCGGATTGGGCAATACTTTCAGGATTCTGAAGAGGGAATTTATTTAATTTTTCCTGACCAGTGAGGAAACAAATGCAATTTAATGAGAGGATAAAAAATGCAGCTGCATTAAATATTGATTTCATATTTTAACTCATTCTTGTTGAAAGAAAATTTTCAGTTCTTTGAGACGCTAGGCCAAAGAAAAAAAACTAAAAATGAAATTATGCAAAGAATAAAAATATTGCGGACGATGGTATTACTACATCTTTCAAAGTAAGGTTTTAAATTCCGGGTGCATATGGAAATTCTAAACTTTCATAATACTCCAGGGATTTATCCGGCCTTTCTAATCCGTCGGGGATCGGCTTTTTTGAAAAAGTTTGGAAGTATAGCACGCACGCATTTCTCCACCATACCGCTTCCTTTTCCTGAATTTTCAACAATGAGCGTACATGCTCGAATCTTTCTTCATCAATTTTTCCTTTTACCGAGTCCCATTTTTTCTCCATTTCCCGCACGCCTTCAACTCCTGCATAATAGCGATAGCAAAGTTCTTCCCACAAGGTCCTGCCGGATCTCATCTTATAATCCCATGGAAGGTGATGAAACCAGAGGAGGTATTCGTCAGGGCATGATTTGAGTGAAGAAAATTTTTCTCTTACTTGCGGGTAATATTGGCTTACTGCATTGCTCCCTGTTTCTGTCCTGTCGAAACCGATTCCGTTAGAATCTGCTCTGTGATAATAGACCGCGGTCCAGTCTGCCCGGTTTTTATCTTTAATCCATGGCCCGGGTCCGTAATGATTATCCCATCCCATGATGTGATGCAGTCCGAGCGGGGTCATATAGTTCACGCAATTTTCCCTGGAAGCCATCATAATTGATTTGATTGTTTGAATAACTTCGGGCTGGTTTGAAAAAGTCATTCGAATCCATTCACCGGCTATGGAATCGGAAGACAGCTTGTGATCCCATGCGAGCCTGCCGAAGGCGTACCAATTAGCCTGGCCGAAAAGATGCCCGGTCCAGTTTCTGTCGGTTCCGATGTTTGAGACCCCGGCAATTCCGGTCAGCGAATGACTTTCCAGTGAGCCGTCAATAATTTTTGCCACGGTTGACCTTTCGCCTTTTTCATAAGTATCTGAGTCTAGTAATTCTTGATAGAGAGGCCCCACATATACGAGCTGGGTACCTTGCCCCAGGTATTCCAGTGTAATTTGAAATTCAGCCATTAAATTTGTATTTGGAATACCTCCAAAGAGGGGATGAAAAGGTTCACGGGGCTGAAAATCGAGCGGGCCGTTTTTTGCCTGGATTAAAACATTATCCCTGAATTTTCCGTCGAGCGGTTTAAATTCGTTATAAGCCTGCATAACACGATCGACAGGGACGTTATTATCATACACGAATGCCCGCCACATTACAACGCCACCGAAAGGTTTTACTGCATCGGCAAGCATGTTTGCGCCGTCGGCATGAGAGCGTCCGTAATTCTGCGGACCCGGCTGCCCTTCCGAATTAGCCTTAACAAGGAAACCTCCGAAATCCGGGATGAGAGCATAAATTTCCTTAGCTTTTTCTGCCCACCATTGCCTCACGTCTTTATCGAGGGGATCTGCGGTTTTAAGTTTTCCTATTTCAACCGGGGCGCTGAATCTTGCTGTTAAATAAACTTTGATACCGTACGCTCGAAAAACATTTGCTAGCGCGGCTACCTTTAAAAGGTAATCATGAGTTAAAACATAGGCATTCGCATTTACATTCGTCAAAACGGAACCGTTTATTCCCAGAGATGCATTTGCACGTGCATAGTCGATATATTGGGGATAAATATAATCGGGAAGCTTATGCCAATCCCAAATGGAAAAACCGGCATATCCTCTTTCGACTGTTCTGTCCAGGTTATCCCAATGGTTAAGGAGCCTTAATTTTATTTTAGGCGAGGAAGTTATCTGAACATTTTTTATATCAATGTTAGTCTGAAGCATTCTTAAAAAATTAAATACTCCGTACAATACGCCGATATCTTCATTTGCCGTAATGATTATGCCTTTCATCCCCTTAATTTCCGCAGTACGGATGATATATCCTTCATCTCCTGCTTTCTTTAATTCCTGTATAAGATCTAAATGCGAAATATCTTTTAAATCT
>DATKLQ010000354.1:0-3503 GCA_035542335.1 Ignavibacteriaceae bacterium
AATATGCCGGAGAGAAAGATCCTGCGGAAATTTCCGCCAGGCTTAAAAAGCTGGACGAAGTCGAATGGGCTGAACCGAAATACATTTACAAAACAGAAGCCTATACGCCGAATGATCCTATTAATCTCCAAGCCAATCTTGTAAAAATCCACGCAGCCGAAGCATGGGATATTTCAAAGGGAGATACTAATGTAATTATCTCTATTGTTGATACCGGTATAGACTGGGATCACCCGGATCTTGCTGCAAATATCTGGATAAACCGGAAAGAAATCCCGAACAACGGAAGGGACGATGATAACAACGGCTATGTTGACGATTACAGGGGATGGGACTTCGGAGGTTTAACAGGCACACCGGATAATAATCCTATGGAAGACAGTGCATATCACGGTACTCACGTAGCCGGGATCGCTTCAGCCGTTACCGACAATTCAATCGGGATTGCGTCGATCGGGTTCCGGTGCAGGCTTATGGCGGTAAAAACAACACGGGATGATCTAAGGGGTTCCGATAATACTCCATTAATTGCATACGGATTTGAAGGGATTCAATATGCAGCCGAAAACGGGGCAAAAATTATAAATTGCAGCTGGGGCGGCGAAGCATTTTCACAACTGGGGCAGGATGTTGTAAATTTTGCGATCTCCAAAGGCGCGCTCGTTGTTGCAGCTGCGGGGAATGAGAGCAGCTCGAATTTATTTTACCCTGCATCATACAGCGGGGTTTTAGCGGTTGCTTCTACCGAAAATGATGACAGGAAATCTTTCTTCTCCAACTACGGCTCATGGATCGATGTAACCGCCCCGGGAAGCTCGATTTATTCTACCTGGATGAATGATACTTATGCTTATCTATCCGGCACTTCCATGTCTTCTCCTCTTGCGGCGGGACTCGCGGGATTGGTGGCAGCCAGATTCCCGGGTTATTCTCCATTGCAGATTGCTGAGCAGATCAGGGTTACATCAGATAATATTTATGCCTTGAACCCTCTTTATGATTTTCAATTGGGAAATGGGAGAATCAATGCATTCAATGCATTAAATAATTTAAATACTATTTCGGTCAGGGCTGTCGAGGCAACATTTTCAGATGAACAGCCGGGAGGAAACGGCGACAACATTTTCCTTCCCGGGGAGACTATTTCAATTGCCGTAAAGTTCATAAATTATCTCAATCCCACTTCCGGCTTAAATATAACTTTGGAAAGCAGAAATCCTAATGCGGTTGTTCAAAACGGCAGCTTTTTTGCGGGAGCGGTTGCCGGATCCGATTCTTTTGAAAATTCAACTAAATTTACCGTTCTCCTCGGAAATAATATTCCTTTCAATACCATCTTATCATTTAACTTAATCTATTCCGACGGCAGCTACTCCGATTTCCAGACCATTACAACTTTTGCAAATCCTACTTTTGCCACTCAAAGGGGGAATAATGTTGCAATGACAATAACCGGAAAAGGAAGCTTAGGATTTAATGATTATCCCAGTAACCTGCAGGGGGAAGGATTCAGGTATTTTAACGGTCCGAATTTATTATTCGAAGGTGCATTAATGACTGCATCTTCCGCCGTAAGGGTTTCCGATGCAGCAAGAGGCAGTAGCTCGGAAAGCGGCCAGAATTCCGATTTTGAACCTGTACAGCCTTTTAAGATTATCTCTGAAGGAAATGACATGGTGCACGGTTCCGCGGAATTTAACGATAACGGCGCAGGATCAGAAAGATTTGGGATGGATGTTCTCCTGGATACCTATACATTTTCCGACAGCATCAGCAGGAATTTTATAATTTTGAAATACAGCATTATTAACCGAACAGCCGATATAATTTCAAATTTGTATCCCGGGCTGTTCTTTGACTGGGACTTGGCAGGCGGACCGGACGATTTAACATCTTATGATCTTGATGGAAAATTCGGATTTGTACATAATGCAGTGAATGAAAATATTCCTTGGGCTGCTGCCGGGCTGATATCCCGGGGAAGCTATGGTTTCTGGGCTATTAATAACGGCGGCGGAGACGGCGGTTTTTCCATATATGACGGCTTTACCGATACCGAGAAATTCCAATCATTAGCAAGCGGGATTGGAAAGCCTCAGGCAGGCCCGGGGGATATTTCTTTCGTCGTTTCCACGGGGCCATTAAATATCGGTCCCTCAGATACGGCAGCTGTCGCATTTGCCGTAGCGGGCGGTACAAGCCTAAATGATTTAAGATCTTCTATATTGAATGCAAGACTTAAATATAAGCTTCTGATAAATGATACCTCGGGAAGTCATATACCTGACAAATATTTTTTGTATCAAAATTATCCTAATCCATTTAATCCGAATACCATAATTCAATACAGTCTTCCTGAGCAAAGTAATGTTTCCCTGAAAGTTTATGATATATTGGGGAATGAGGTCCGTACACTTGTTAACCGGCAGCAGCAGTCCGGTAATTACAAGGTTGAATTTAAAGTTAACGGGTTGTCGAGCGGAGTTTATTTCTACAGGATCCAGGCAGGATCTTTTTCCGAAACAAAAAAGATGATTATACTTAAATAAGATGTTAAAAAAATAAAGTGAGGCTCTTTGAAGCGAGCCTCACATTTTACAATAAAGGTAACCTACTTAGCAACAATTATTTTCTTGGTTTGAGCATAACTTCCTGCCTGAAGACGATAAAAATATATTCCGCTTGCCAGCGAAGAGGCATTAAATTCTACTTTATATTGTCCCTCTGTTTTAAACTCATTGACTAAGGTTCTCACTTCTCTGCCAAGTATATCGTAAACCTTTATAACAACATTACCAGGCTGAGGCAAAGAAAATACAATTGTTGTAGTAGGATTGAATGGATTCGGATATGCATCAAGAGAAAAGCCTTTTATTTCATTACTGAATATCTCTACCGGCTGTTTATCAATTGCATCTTTCATATCCCAGCTTTTTTTTATAAAATCAATTGCTTCTGCAGTGCTGCTGTTTTTGAATTTCTCGTTCAATTTATTCAGTACTTGTTCTGCAGATATTCTGTCACCTTTATATTCAAAAAGACCTACCGCAAGATCGAGAGATATTTCCCATTCATATAATGAACCCGCTTCGACTTCAGAAGCAAGGTTTTTTGAATTAGTAATGCTACCGTTTCTCATTTCTAACTGAAGAAGCCATTTCAATGCATAGAATTTGGTATTTATATTAGCAGATTTATTTTGTCTTATTGATTTAAGATATTCCGCTTCTTTTACAATCTCTCCAAGCTGTTCGGAAGATAACATATACCAGTTTAAGGAATACGAAGAATATTCCGAGTCTAAATATTTCTCGGTAAGTATCCTAAATTTTCCTTTTGCTTCGGCATATTTCCTATTATAGAACAGTACAGATGCCATATTAAATTCTGAAAAGAAATCTTCGCTGTTTCCTTTTGATAATGACCAGCCCGGGCCGGCAGGAGGATCAGGCGGATATGGCTGCGGATAGCTTCGATCTACATTTCCGTAGAAGTAGCTGCCG
>DATKLQ010000355.1:0-3190 GCA_035542335.1 Ignavibacteriaceae bacterium
GAAATCAAAACTATGAAAATAATTAAAATGATTTTTATGTGTTTTATTGTTTTGAGTTTTCGAATTCAAGCTCAATCCATAAATAACGCTGATCTATTCGGTTGTTCAACATTTATTTTAAGTAATGAAAAATGTTGTTTGATCAGGCATAATCTTGATATGTATCCGGATATTCCGGGTATGATTTATATAAATAAAAAGGGACTTGAAAAAGAAAGCATCAGTTTTGCCGAATTATTCTGCGGAGTAAAAGACACTCTTCCAAAATTGAAATGGGTTTCAAAATATGGGTCTGTTACTTACAATCCACTAGCCCGCGAATTGATAGACGGCGGACTAAATGAGGTTGGTTTGTACATAGGCGAAATGAGTTTAAATCAAAATAATCAATATCCTGTTTATGATAATAAACCTAAAATTGCCGTGGCACTATGGCTTCAATATATTTTAGATAATTTTTCGAGTGTTGATGAAGTAATAGAATTTATTCCCCACGCATCATTGGATGGCCAAGGTTTCAATTGGCATTTTTTCAGCGCCGACAAAAAAGGAAATCAAGCGATCATTGAATTTATCAACGGCCGGACAGTAATACATAAAAACAATGAAGTGCCCGTTAAATTATTATGTAATAATTCATATGATTTTGATTTAAATAGGTTAAAACAATTTAATGGTTTTGGTGGAAATAACAACATCGATTTGACAATCAAATCTGAAGAAAACAGGTTTATAAATGGCGCGCAAATGCTTGAATTGTATAAACAGAATCCCGTTGACACTGTTATAGATCATGCTTTTGACATTTTAAAAGAGTTGGATTTCGGAATTACTAAGTGGTCGATTGTTTATGATGTTAATAATATGAAAATGTATTATAGAACAAACAAAAACATTAATATAAAGCACTTTGATTTTTCGACTTTTGATTTTTCATGCACAACACCGGTTATGATGATTGATATTAACAAAGATCTGCCAAGTTGGGATGTAAAAGAATATTTTATTCCTTATTCGAAGCAGACAAATAAAACACAGATTGAAAATTTGTTTAAAGGAATAGATGGTTTTAAAGAAAGGAAAGACCTTCCTGAAATGGTTGAACGTTTTGCTAATTATCCGGAAACAGTAAAGTGCAAATGAGAAAGAATTAAAACACAACTCATAAAATATATGTATGCTTTTCACGAAGAAATACCGACAACACAGAAATATAACGAATTGCGTGAACTCGCCGGGTGGGTCCTTTAGATCCTAAAATTGTTGAAAAATCCCTTCCTAAATCAGTGTTTGCAGTAACTGCAAAACATAAAGATGTTATTGCGTTTGCCGGAGTTGTTTGTGATGGAGGACTTTGTTTCCATAGTCAGGAAATAATTGTGCACCCTTATTATCAAAAAAGAGGGATTGCCAGAACATTTATGAAATATGTATTCAATTTTCTTAATTATAATGCGGCACAACGAAGTTATATTAGTGTCTTTGTAGGACAAGTGCTTGAGGGCCGTCCCGGCTTGTGGATGTAGAGTTTGAGATTCGAATTAATGCCGTCCCGAAGGATCTGTTCAAAAAAAACTGATAACCCAGATTACACCTATTTACACGGATGTTTAAATTAAAAATTACTTTTGAATCGCTCCCCGCTTTAAATGGGGTATACTGATAAGAGCGATATTTTGTGGATCGTTATAAGCAGCCGTATTTGTGACAAATATTTACATAAAATTACTTAATGGTGACATAATGAGGTTTCCTACTATTATTTTTAAACTCTG
Source organism: Ignavibacteriaceae bacterium (assembly GCA_035542335.1). Classification (GTDB taxonomy): domain Bacteria; phylum Bacteroidota; class Ignavibacteria; order Ignavibacteriales; family Ignavibacteriaceae; genus DATKLQ01. Next base: position 1,776 of record DATKLQ010000355.1, read on the forward strand.
CAAAATTAGGGTTAAAAAAATAAAAGGAAATAGGAATGAAGTTCAAAAAATTCACTGTTTTATTTCGTGTTTTATTCATGGCTGCATTTTGCGTGTTGCTTCAGAACAATTCTGTGTTTCCCCAACTTAAAATTAAAATAGATTCTCCCGAGGTGAAGGAACTCGTAGACGAATGCCGCTCTTCGATACGGAAGGAGATGGAAAAAACAAATACTCAGGGTTTATCAATCGCGATAGTCCGGCACGGCGAACCTTTATGGGTAGAGAGTTTCGGATCGACAGACAACACAGGTAAGAAAAAGGTAAATAACAAGACGATATTTTCTATCGAGTCGCTTTCAAAACAGATTGCGGTTGTCGCAATATTAATGGCAGTTCAAGATGGAATTCTCGATCTTGATGTTCCTATCAGCAAATACCTTCCCGGTTATAAACTAAAGAGTAAATTTGACGAGAATCCGCAGGACAAAATTACGCTGCGGCATTTGTTGTCTCACCAAGCCGGCTTTGATCATAGTTTACCGGGTGACACTTCTAAAGAAGCAAAAGAACGCACATTGGAACAACATGCCGGAAAAATTGCCGAGGCTGAGTTAATCTATCCGGTCGGAGAACAATTCAGTTATTCCAATATAGGATTTGATCTTGCCGGCTATATCCTGCAAAAAGTATCGGGAGAACCCTTTGAGCAGTATGTTGCACGGAAGGTGTTCAGACCTTTAGGCATGAATAATAGCTTTTTGATCAGCAATCAAATACACAAACATGAGAACCGGGCAATCGGATATCAGAAAGATGTACAGGATTTGAACGAAGTACCCGCCTTTCCATCATGCGGTGTGTACTGTGATATTGAGGGCATGCTGAAGTTCGTTCAGTTTAATGTGAATGAAGGTAAAGTAAATGGAAAAACAATTCTAAAGAAGGATATTTTGGATCAGATGTACAAAGTACCTTTCGATAAGTCCGGAAAGAATGAAGGATATGCTTTGGGTATTGGCGTAGCTCATCGGAAATATAATGGAAATATTATTCCTATTTACGTTCACAGCGGCGATGGCTATGGATTCTCGACCGATATCTTCTATGCACCGGAAGCAGGACTGGGAACCGTGATACTAACAAATCAGAACAACTTTAGTATGCGCTGGCGTGGACAGCTTGAAGAAATGATTTATAAACATCTCGGCGAAAGACTGGAATTCATTAAGTGATATTTTTAATAATTTATCTATGGGGTAAATAAAAACCATGAAAGCAAAACTTATTATTTTAACCTTTGGCCTCATAATATTCCATTCTCAAATTTTTTCTAGTGAACTGAGAGATTCAGTTATCCGTGCTTCAAGGGTGTATAAAACTATTGATTCTCTTGAGCTGAAAGTGGACATATTCTATAAAGAATCGTCTCTTCA